>JBLIBL010000090.1:0-13570 GCA_047633355.1 Polaribacter sp. | reverse complement strand
ATCTGCAGCACTGTAATCAACGTCACCTACAGATGTCGAATCATTAGTTCGAAAAGAGACGATAGAAGTAAAATTAAAGCTATCATAATCAACACTCGCTTCTAAAGATACACCGCTGTCTTCTACAGTATTAACAGGATTAAAATTAAGAGCGGACTCATAAGCAAAGGGGGTTGCATCATCAAGAACAATACCGCCGGTAAATGCTTCAAGTATTGGCGTAACTGGACCGTTAGTTGTATTAGCAACCGTACAACAGACTTCATCAATCTCACTCATGTCGGCAATTAAACGAAAGGATACATCATCTGATGGTTCCCATAAAAGCTGACCACGTAAACTGAAACGGTCACGGTCATTCAGTTTGCCAAGTCCGTTAGCAAGACTGTCAGTATAGCCATCTCGTGTACTAGAAACCGCAGAAAGGCTGAAGGCTACATTATCACTGATACTATTGGTGACATAAGCTTTAAATAATTGCTGATTAAAATTACCCACACCAACCTCAACTTTTCCTTCTAAATCAAACGACGGTGCTTTAGTTCTAACATTGATAACACCTGCTGAAGCATTTTTACCAAACAATGTACTTTGTGGACCACTTAAGACTTCTATTTGCTCAAGCCTTGGCAAATCACCAATTTGAGCTGCCGCACGTGAACGGTAAACACCATCAATAAATACACCTACAGAGGGCTCAATTCCAACATTATTAGTACCGTTTGCAAATCCCCGAAGAGAAAAACTAGTGTTTGTCGATCTTTGTAATGGTGATACTCGTAAGGTAGGAACAAGTGATTGCAGATCAAAAATATCTTGAATTTTTGTTTGCTCAATAGCTTCTTCACTTACAACTGTAATCGCAATAGGTGTTTCTTGTAGACTGGTCGGTCGTTTAGATGCAGTTATGATGATTACGTTTGAATCTTCATCTGTATCAGCTTCTTCAGCAGCAATACTACCTCCGTATAGCGCCATACTAACAGCGAGTGGTACAAGTAATCTTTTGGATTTAATCATTCGTCAATCTCCTACGATTTAAGTTTAGTTGTTGTTTTCTAATACATTCAGTTTGTTTTATTAGTTTTTATTATCATTCTTTTATAAGCGAAAGTATTCAAAAAAGGAATGCTTATTTTCAACTACATGATCCTTTTATCACTTCTCATTCTAACTAACATAATATTAAAACAAGAATAAGATAGACTAACAGAACATTCAACGCTATATTCGACATTTAAAGACAACTTTAGAACAATTCGAGCCATAACTGACTTGTGATCTTAATATGAAATTAAAGAAAAAAATAAAATGTGCTTTTCTAGTACCTCAGGATGCGTGGTTAAGCACAATCATGACTCCAGCAGAAATATACAGTGCTTTAGATTTTTTTTGGAAACCAGCATACAACGCGGAATACTCCAGTTTCGAAATATCTTACTTCAACCTACCCAATCAAAAAGCAAGTAGCTTTAGTGGTTTACAATTAGAAACCAGTGAAATCGATGAACAACAATATGACATCATCAAAATTCCCGCCTTATGGAGACCTGATGCTACAGAAATACTGAAGGAAAAATCAACCTTACAATGGTTGATTAAACAACATGCCGGTGGTGCTATCTTGGTTGGAATTATTACCGGGCAATTCTATCTAGCTGCCGCTGGACTACTTGATGGCAAAGACACAACCATACATAGAGCATTTAAGAAAAATTTTGAGCATCATTTTCCAAAAATAAACCTAAGAACTCAATTAAGCATTACCGAATCAAACTCTATTATTTGTACTTCTGGAACTCGTTCAAGCGTCGAAGTTATGATGATGATTATAGAAAAATTTTGTGGTAAAGAAGCGGTTCAACTTTGCGCTAAATATTATGAATTTCAGGAGTCGGGCTGGTTTGAAGGACAAAGTATGGAATCTAGCCAATCAGACCGACTAGTCGAGACTGCAATAGAAAAAATACGTTACCAATACAACAAAGAGTTGTCATTAAAACAATTAGCAGAAATGCTAAATGTTAGTCCAAGGAGTTTATCTCGTCGCTTTGAAAAAGCAACCGGAAGCACCACTATGAAGTACTTACAAAAACAACGTCTACAAGTAGCTAAACAAATGTTGTCCAACTCATCATTATCGATAGAGCAAATAGCCCAACAAGTTGGATTTAGCTCTGCAAGTGTCTTCGGTAGAAGTTTTAGAGCCTATTATGGAAAAAGCCCATTACAATACAGAAAATTTATACTTAGTAAAAACTAATTTAGTTAAAACTCGATTAACAAAATCGAAAGCATCAAAATTTTAGATGCCCCTCATATTTGAGTGAGTGACACCAAGTCAGCGCTTCCTATTTTTAAAATAATTTTCTATCTACTTTTTCGACCGCCTTGGTTTCCGCTTTCTATCATTAGATTCACTACGACGGCCTTTTCCAGAATCATTATCTCGCTCACCTCGACTCGAACCCTTCAATTTATCCATACTAAATTCATCAGCTTTGGTTAAATTCATTGGTTTCCCACAAATTCTAACTTTCTTTAAATGAGCAAGCGCATCTTTTGGCAGTTTACCCGGAAGATCAACAGTAGAAAAATCATCGTATATTTTTATGTGGCCAATGTATTTGCTTTCAATATCAATTTCATTTGCAATTGCTCCAACCACATTACCAGGTTTAATACCTGCCTCAAAACCGACCATCATTACATAACGACGCATTTCAATTGTAGGGTGATCGGATAGAGTTTCCGCATCCTTAGGAAAATCTTTACCTGAACGACCTTGTCCTTCCGAACCTTTCCGATGCTGTTTTCTCTCTCTGCCTTTTGAACGATCATTCGAATCAAAATCAGGGCGCTCTTTTCTATCTCTTCTTTGCTCTTTTGGTGAAGGTAGGTCTTCAACTAATAGAGGTGACTTATCGTGCGCTAAACTTGCCAATGCCGCAGCAATTTGGATACCCGTTATATCCGTTTCTAATTGGTAACTCTGCAAAATTTCTAAATAAGGTGCTAATTCACCTGAGTTCAGTTTTTCGGTAATTTTATTCTTAAATCGATCAACTCTTTGGTCGTTTATTTCATCTTTGGTTGGTAAACCTATTCTTTCGATTTTTTTACCTGTTGTTTTTTCAATTAAAAACAACATTCTTTTTTCACGAGGTGTTACAAATAAAATGGCTTTACCTTCTCTACCGGCTCTACCTGTTCGACCAATTCTGTGAACATAAGATTCGACATCTTGAGTAATATCATAATTAATAACATGAGATATCCGTTGAACATCCAAACCTCGAGCAGCTACATCTGTTGCCACTAATATATCTAACCGGCCTTTCTTTAAGTTCTCTATGGTTTTTTCTCTAGCTGATTGTTGCATATCACCATTAATTGCTGCGGCCGCATGCCCTCTCGCACTTAATTTTTCTGCCAGATCCGTTGTTGCAGTTTTGGTTCTTGCAAAAATAATGATCCCATCAGTTTCTTCAACTTCTAGGATTCTAGTTAGTGCATCTACTTTGTTGTGATGAGAAACAGATAAATATGATTGCGAAATGGTTGGCGCTGTAGTCGTTTTAGTTTTTATTTGGACAAATTGCGGTTTATTTAAAAATCGATCGGCAACTCGTTTAATTTCTTTAGGCATTGTGGCGGAAAATAAGGCAATTTGTCGATCACTTGGTGTTTGTTCTAATACCCACTCAACATCTTCTAAAAAACCCATTCGAAGCATTTCATCAGCTTCATCTAAAACCAATGTATGCATGTTATCCCATTTTATTTTACCCTTTCTCATATGATCCATAACACGACCAGGAGTTCCAACAATTATTTGAGGTCCTCTTGATAACTGTTTTAATTGCACAGGAAAAGATTGACCACCGTAAATTGGCACAACTTGTAATCCTTTCATATATTTTGCATAGCTGTTAATCGCTTCTGCAACCTGAATTGCAAGCTCTCTGGTTGGAGCAAGCACTAATGCTTGTGGTTGTCTTAAATTACAGTCAATTTTAGATAATAAAGGTAATGCAAATGCAGCAGTTTTACCTGTCCCTGTTTGAGCTTGACCAATAATATCAACGCCTTTTTGCAATAGCGGAATGCTCTCTGCTTGGATAGGAGATGGTTTTTCATAACCTAATTCATTAATAACTTTAAGAATTTCTTTAGGTAGATTAAGATCAGTAAATGTGATCATTGTTTCTTTTTCAGACATGGTATTTCCAGTGTAACTTTTTGATTTTACTTTATTTGATTTTACTTTAATAAAGTAACTAGTAGGTTGGGTTGAGGAACGATTACCCATAAAAAAGGGACACCCCGCCCCAATAAAAAATTCACGTTTTAAAAACGCAAAAAGCTGGAGTTCGTTCCTCACTCCAGCCTACAACTTCTTTAATTAAATATTTTTACTACATCAAGGCGTCTTGATCCGCGCCTTCTTTTTCTACTTCGACTGGCATCAAATCTTCTTTTGTAATACCTAAAGCCAACGCCGCATTACTTGCTACATAAATAGAAGAATAGGTTCCGATAAATACACCCGCAATTAACGCCATAGCAAAACCGTGAATCAACTCACCACCTAAATAGAACAATGCAGTCAAAACTATAAGCGTAGTAATCGAGGTCATTAATGTTCTTGATAGTGTTTGATTTAAAGAGATATCCACTACTTTACTTGAATCAGATTTCCTTAATTTTAAAAAATTTTCTCTAATTCTATCAAATACAACAATCGTATCATTTAGTGAGTAGCCTATAACCGCCAATATCGCTGCGAGCACAGTCAAATCAAATTCACGTTGGATAATAGAGAATAATCCTACAGTAATAATCACATCATGAGTTAAAGCAGCAACGGAACCAAGTGCAAACTTCCACTCAAACCTGACTGAAACATAGAACATAATGAAGATTAAAGCCACTAACATCGCAAGTCCACCTTGTTCAGCCAACTCATCGCCAACCGCAGGCCCAACAAATTCTATTCTTCGCATGACTATTTTTGAATCAATGCCCTCTCTCAATGCAGTTAAAACAGATGTGCCAATATCACTTGCTTTTTTATCCCCTTGAGGACCCAAACGAATAGTCACATCTTTGGATGTGCCATAATATTGCACCAAAGCTCTTTCAAATCCAGCAACGGTTAATTGTTCTCTAATTTGATCTAAATTGGCATCGTCTTCATATAAAGCTTCAATTAAAGTACCACCAGTAAAGTCTAAACCAAGGTTTAGGCCCCTAATTGAAATGGAGGCAATTGATGCGATTAAAAGAATCGCAGAAAAGATAGTGGCTGGCAGTCTATACTTATTAAAGTGAATATTTAAGTTTGATTTTAAAATTTGCATTTTATATTCACCTTTTATATCGATAGTTTTTTGATGGACTTGCCACCATAAATTAAATTAACTACGGCTCTTGTACCAACAATTGCAGTAAACATTGAGGTTAAAATACCGATTAATAGCGTCACCGCAAATCCAGCGATTGGACCGGTTCCTATACCAAATAAAACCATGGCAGCAATCAGTGTTGTGATATTTGCATCTGCAATGGTTGAAAAAGCTTTATCGTAACCTGAATGAATCGCTTTTGCGGGGTTAACACCTTCTGCTAACTCTTCTCTAATACGTTCAAAAATAAGCACGTTTGCATCAACCGCCATACCAACAGTTAATACGATACCGGCAATACCAGGAAGCGTTAGCGTGGCTCCAGGAATTAAAGACATAATCGCTACAATAAAAATTAAATTAGTGAACAGCGCAATATTTGCAATTAACCCAAAGAGCTTGTAATAAACTAACATGAAAATTAGGACTCCAATAAAACCAACAGCGATGGAAGTCATTCCCATTTTAATATTTTCTTCACCAAGGCTTGGCCCAATGGTTCTTTCTTCAATAATAAACGTTGGCGCAATTAATGAGCCAGCTCTTAAAATTAGAGCAAATTCATGAGCTTCAGATGGTGTGTAGCTACCTGTGACTTGAAAGTTAGCACCAAATGTCCCATTAATTCTTGGTGCGCTAACAACCTCTTTAATCACATCTTTCCCGATAACTTTTAATTCGCCCGTTTCAGTTCTTTCATAAATGGCTTTGGTTTCTATCATGATGATAGCCATTTGTTTGTAAGTGTTTTTGGTGGTGTTGGCTAACATTTTTGCTCCGCCTTCACTATCTAGCTTTACACTAATTTGAGATTGCCCTGTTTGAGGATCAAAGCCGGGATTTGCATCAATAATTTGCGTACCATTAACAATCACATTTTTTCTTACAACCCATTTAGTTCCATCTTTTTCACTTAGTATTTCTGTTCCAGCAGGAGCGCGTTTAGCCGATGAATCAGAGCCTTCTTTCACCATTCTGAATTCAAGTGTCGCCGTTTTACCTAAAATACGTTTAGCTTGTGCTGAATCTTGAACACCAGGCAGTTGAACTAATATTCGGTCACTACCTTGCTTTTGAATCAGTGGTTCTGCGACACCTAATTCATTAATTCGATTTCTAAAGGTCGCTATATTTTGATCGACCGCGTAATCTTTAATTTCTTTTATTTTCGATTCTTTTACATCTAAAACCAATTCAAATTTATCGCCATTTTCTCTGGTTCTAGTTAAGAGCTCTGAATATAATTTTCTAACTTCTAATTCGGCTGAATCACGGTCTTCAACCTTTCTAAAACGGGCAACAATTTGAACTAAACTTTGTTTTGTCACCGATGAATAACGTAATTTATTATCTCTAAAAAGTTTTTTTATATCTTTTGTATATTGCTCTATTTTTACACCCATCGCAGATTCCATATCAACCTGCATTAAAAACTGAACCCCTCCACGAAGATCTAAACCTAAATTTAGAGGCGATCCACCCATATTTCTTAACCAATCGGGTGTTGTCGGCGCCAAATTAATTGCTACGACATGATTTAATAACTTTTTTTCAGCTAAAAACCTAGAAACTTCAGAACTCGCTTTAAATTGATCATCTTTGCCATTAAAACGAAGCAATGATTTTCCAAACTCAACTTTAGCTGACTTAAATGCTATTTCTTTTTTCAGCAAAAGTGATTGAACATCTTTGAATAGATCATCCTCAATAACACTGCCATTTTCTTGTGTAATTTGAATTGCAGGGTCAGGCGGATAAATGTTGGGTAGCGCAAAAATAAACCCAACCACTAACAATACAAACAGCATGATATATTTCCATGCTGGAAAAGTGTTTATAGGTCTTAAGTGTTCATGAGGTGTAAACATACTGTTAGTTTCTCTTGGGTTTGTTTCTCTTAAATTTGTTTCTCTTAGTTTTCTATTTTTCTCTAGATTAACTATTAATTTCTTTAATTGTACCTTTAGGCAAAGTCGCGGTAACGGCATGTTTTTGGAATTTTATTTCAACACCTTGCGCGACATTTAAAATAACAAAAGAATCAGTTAATTTACTTACTTTTCCTATAATTCCACCACCAGTAACCACTTCATCACCTTTTTGAATGGCCTCTAGCATGCCTTTGTGTTCTTTTTGTCTTTTACTTTGCGGACGAATTAATAAAAAGTAAAAAACCGCAGCAAACAACACCATCATAATGATTGTGCTCATTCCACTGGCTTGCCCTGACTCTGCGCCCGCTTCGGCGGCTTGAACTGTACTTATTAACATGTAAATTCCTCTAAAAGTTATTTATTTTAATTTATGATTAGTTTTTATATCAATCAATCTCTAAAGCTGGAACTTCCGTTCCTCTCGCCTTATAAAATTCTTGAACAAAGCCGTCGAATGTACCTGTTTCTAGGCTATTGCGCAATCCTTTCATTAAATCTTGGTAATAATGTAAATTGTGTATTGTCGCTAATTCAGCACCAAACATTTCTCCACATTTATCTAAATGATGCAAATAAGCTCGGCTATAATTTTTACAGGTGTAACAACCACAATTTTCATCAACCGGTCCTGAGTCCTTTTTATTGGGGCTATTACGTAATCTTACAATGCCTGTAGAGGTGAAAAGGTGTCCGTTACGTGCGTTTCTGGTTGGCATTACGCAATCAAACATGTCAATTCCGCGCCTCACTGATTCAACTAAATCCTCAGGTTTACCCACCCCCATTAAATACCTTGGTTTATCTTCAGGCATTTTATAGGCCAAGTGATCTAAGATCATGGTCATTTCTAGCTTGCTCTCACCAACGGATAATCCGCCGATTGCATAACCATCAAATCCGATTTTATCTAAACCGTTTAAAGAAATATCTCTAAGCTCAGGATACATACCACCTTGTATTATTCCAAACAGTGCTGATGAACTATCTCCATGAGCTTTTTTGGATCTTTCCGCCCAACGCAAGCTTAACTGCATGGATGTTTCCGCTTCTTCAAATGTTGCAGGATAGGGTGTGCATTCATCAAAAATCATTACAATGTCAGAACCAAGGTCTTTTTGTACTTGCATGGATTCTTCAGGTCCTAAAAATACCTTGTCCCCATTAATGGGTGAACGAAAGGTCACCCCCTCTTCAGTAATTTTTCGTAGTTCACCTAAACTGAATACCTGAAACCCACCGGAGTCTGTCAAAATAGGACCATGCCAATTCATAAAATCATGTAAATCACCGTGCATTTTAATGATTTCCGTACCGGGTCTTAGCATCAAGTGAAAGGTATTACCTAACAGAATTTCTGCACCGGTGTCTTTCACCCTTTCAGGTGACATCGCCTTTACTGTTCCGTAAGTTCCAACAGGCATAAAGGCAGGCGTTTCAATTGTTCCACGTTCAAATTCAAGCTGTCCTCTACGGGCTTTACCTTCTGTCTTTAATAATTTAAATTTCATATTTCTTGGTCAATATCCAGTATATTCAGATGTTAAATACGGTTTTCAATAAGCATAGAGTCGCCATAACTAAAGAATCGATACTCCTTTTCAATCGCTTCTTTATACGCCGTTTTAATAAATTCTTTACCTGCAAATGTACTTACAAGCATCATTAAGGTTGATTCTGACAAATGAAAATTAGTAATTAAACCATCTACACTTTGAAACTTATATCCTGGGTAAATAAATATGTCTGTTTCACCATGTTTTGCCTTTATTTCTCCATTTTTAGATGCCGACTCTAAACATCTAACAGAAGTAGTGCCTACAGCGATTACACGCCCACCATTTGCTCTTGTTTTGTTTACTAACTCGACCACCGATTCTGAAACACTAAACCACTCAGAATGCATCTGGTGTTCTTCAACATTATCAACACGTAATGGTAAAAATGTACCAGCGCCAACATGAAGTGTTACAAAATCATGTTGGATGCCTTCATCTTTTATTTTTTTTAACAAAGCTTCATCAAAATGAAGTCCGGCAGTCGGCGCAGCAACAGCTCCCCGTTCCTCAGCGTATACCGTCTGGTAACGCTCTTTGTCTTCTAGTTCAGCCTTTCTTTGAATATAGGGAGGAAGTGGCATATCTCCATATTTTTCAATCAGCGTCATTAAATCATCTTCACTTTTATTTTCTAAAACATAAAAGCTATCTTGTCGCCCTGTCACCTCTAAGCAAAAATCATCTGCAATCTTAATTTTCGTGCCCGCTTTTGGCGAATTACTAGCTCTAATTTGTGTTAAGCAGGTTTGCTTCTGTTGTTCTGTGTTAACTGAGTCACTTTTAGCAATGCCTAAAACTCGCTCTATTAAAACTTCAACTTTTCCACCCGACTCTCTATTGCCAAACAATCGAGCCGGAATAACTTTTGTATTATTAAAAATCAAACAATCGTTAGGTACTAAATAATCCATCAACTCATAAAAATGATGATGTTTAATCAATTGTTTATCTGGGTTGATAACCAATAAGCGACTATCTGTACGCTTTTCACAAGGCGCAAAGGCGATAAGATGTTCAGGTAAATCAAATTGAAACTCTTGTTTTAACATCAAATAGAACGCATTATAATTCGAGTACAAAGAGTGATAAAGGAAATATACCTGTACCGCCTACAAAATTAAGGCGCGCATTCTATCAGAATTGTAGAATAGAGGCGAATAAAATGCCGATTAACCTTGTTAATTAAGGTAATAAATCCTAAAATCCGCTCAATATTTTTCTTTGAACTATTAGGCGTCTCATGTCCGAAACAAATTCTGAAACAAAACAAGTCACTAAAGCGTCAACTAAGCATTGTAAACTGCTTATTTTAGGATCTGGGCCTGCGGGTTATTCTGCTGCGGTCTATGGTGCAAGAGCTAACCTAAATCCGGTAATTATTACGGGTATGGAAAAAGGCGGACAGCTAACTACGACAACCGATGTTGATAATTGGCCTGGTGACAATGAAGGCGTACAAGGCCCTGAGCTAATGGAGCGGATGGAAAAACATGCTTTAAGGTTTGGTACAGAGATTATATTTGATCATATTCATACTACCGATTTGAGTAAACGTCCTTTTACATTAACAGGCGACCAAGCTGTTTACACTGCTGATGCCTTAGTTATTGCTACTGGTGCAACTGCTATGTATTTAGGTTTAGAGTCAGAGGAAGCGTTTAAAGGTAAAGGGGTTTCAGCCTGCGCAACTTGTGATGGGTTCTTTTACCGTAACAAACCAGTTGCCGTTATTGGTGGTGGAAATACGGCTGTTGAAGAAGCGCTTTACCTTTCTAATATCGCTTCAGAAGTGCATGTGATTCATCGTCGTGATTCATTTAGAAGTGAAAAAATCCTCCAAGATCACATTATGGAAAAAGCCAAAAATGGAAACATCACTATCCATTGGGATAACACATTGGAAGAAGTCGTTGGTGATAAAATGGGCGTAACAGGAATAAGAATAAAAAGTACCAAAGATGATTCATTTTCTGAATTAACTGTAGATGGTGTATTTATTGCAATTGGTCATAAGCCGAATACAGGTATTTTTGATGGCCAGTTAAAAATGAGTAACGGCTACATTGACGTACAAAGCGGTACTCAAGGCAATGCAACCGCGACAAGTATCGAGGGTGTTTATGCAGCTGGCGATGTTGCAGATCAGGTTTATAAGCAGGCTATTACTTCTGCTGGTGCGGGATGTATGGCAGCCCTTGATGCTGAGAAATTTTTGGATAATTTGTAACCAAAATCTATAAATATTAAATTGATACTTCAATTCAAAGCCTTCATGTTTTTTTGGCGGTTGAATTGAAGTTTAGCTTTAATTTTCACTTCGCTCATTACTACTATTAAATCTCTTTAGTAGCATGTTTTCCGCTAATGATTGATAAAAAGCCTTAATTTTAACCATATCATTGTCAAGATTACCTGTTGGTTGAATCAATCCACCAATGCCACCTTTCTTGTTTTTATAATCCAAAAATCCCAGAACAATTGACACGTCCGCCAAATCGGCAATATGATAAAAACCGCTTTTCCAATACCTCACTTTAGAACGTGTACCTTCAGGTGGTATGGTGATGATTAATTCATCAGACTGTTTCAATATCTCGGCAGTCGCCTCCACAACATTATTCGACTGACTTCGGTCAATCGCAATGCCTCCCATCCATTTCATCAAACCCGCAAACGGAAACTTGAATATTTGCGACTTCCCCATCCAATAAGGTTTCACTTTTAAAACAAAACAGATCGCTAGCATATAAGGTAAATCCCAATTACTAGTATGAGGAGCTGCAATCATTACGAATTTTTTATCCTTTGGCACTTCACCTTCTACCCTCCATCCCGTTATCCATAAAAATATTTTTGATATTAGCCATAAAATATCTTTTATTATGAATGTGCTAAACATTGTTTTGTGCATCTTGTTCATGTCCTTTTTATTCTTTGTAATTTTAGTTTTGATTTCTAGTTTTATTGGAAGCAGTCATAATTGTTTTTGATAATTGGTTTTCCTTAAATTCCCCAAGTTCAATTGTATTATCAGTAACCTGAAAGCCTAACATTTCAAACTCTTTATTAAACTTTGGAAAAGCTGTAGAGTACGCCATATTTTTATACAAAATTGAAAATAGACTAGTATCAGAAAGCTCGTCAAGTTTAGAAGCTAAAGCGTCTCCAATCCAAACTTTTTTACCTTTTAGGCAACAATTACTTAATTTTAACAAAATATCACTTAAACCAACTTTACCATTAGATTCTGCTCGAAGCTTAATATCCGCTTTTAAAAAATAGGCTGCACCACTCCAATAAATTCTCATGGTTCTACCGGATCTTGGGCCTGTTTTTCTGTTATTTGACACATCTAATAATTTTTCTTTACTAACTAATTGAGTCCCTTTTAATCCTTTTTGCAATCCCTTATAAATTCGTCTCCATGCTTGCTCTGTAGTGAGTTGTTTATTTTGCGCCATTAATACGTACTGCAAATAAGACGCTAGACCTTCAGATAGCCAAATGTCAGGGTAACGTAATTTGGGTAAAATGGAATGTGCGAACTCATGAGATGCTGTCCAGTCTGAGTAAAAGTCCTTAATATCGTGATCTGAACGTATGACAAACAATATTCCAAGCCCGTTGCCCCTTGAAACCTCTCCCCAAGGAACCGGACTGCGTTTTATTCCTGGCTGAGGATATACGATAATTTGCATCTGTTTTAATGGGAATTGTCCCAGATAATATTTTATAGATTTAGCTATATTCTCCAACCAATTATTAATAGATTGGGTTGTCGATGATGCTTGGCTACTCGCATTGATGGTTGCAATATTTAGTATTCTATTTTTACCAATTGTAATAATAGACAAATCTATTTCACCAATAATAAGGTGATATCCCCACTCTTGAGGTTCATACCCTAAACGATAACGATTTTTTTCAAAATCCAAGCGATGCCAAGGCGTTGAAATTTTGTAATTTTCAGGAATGTGGAACTCTATTTCAATAATATCCGAATATCCTCTTTTTTCAGGTAACCAGAGCCAATTATTTTCTTCAACATGAATAATTTTTTTATCCATTTCTTGATTAGCTGAGCCATTTTTAAACGCATATTTCTTTGGGTCCCTTTTTAATCGGTTATTTTTGAAGGAAACCTCATAATTTAAACAAGTATTTTTAGCGAATTCTTTAATGTTCCAGAAGCGCCCTTCTATTCCAACCATTTTCTTATTAGTTTTTGGTTTTTGTATCAAAGTTTCATATGCAATAAAACGGTCTATTTCTAAATAATTATCTTGCTCACCATCTAAACATAATTTGATTTTTGCGCTAACTAAGGAATCGTCAAACTCAACAGTGTATTGATAATGAGAAGCATAAACACTTTCAGAAAAAAGCGAAAAGACAATAAACACGATGGAATATTTTTTGTGATGCTTCGTTAAGGCTTTGTTATACTTATACAAAATGGGCGGTTTCTTTAAGCTTGTTAGATTTATTTAGTTAATTTCTTTTAAATAGTTCAGGTTTTTAATGATTTAGGTGCCAATTATGGGGGTTCTTGACAAATTTCGCGGCGAATTCATTGATATTATCGAATGGACTGATGATAGCCGCGACACAATGATATACCGCTTTGATCGTTATGACAATGAAATCAAAATGGGTGCAAAATTAATTGTTA
>JBLIBL010000089.1:0-13857 GCA_047633355.1 Polaribacter sp. | reverse complement strand
AAATTTCACTAGTTGATACCGAGCAGTCAGGTTGGATGACTAAAAAGTAGGCTGGCTTGATGGCTAAAGGGGTTATTTTTTCACCAATGCCTTCAACAAATGCGCTTTTTCCCCGTATGAAAAATGGAACGTCGGCGCCTAAAGACTCACCAATTAGGGCTAATTCATCATTAGTTAACCCAATAGACCAAAGCTGATTCAATGCGACAAGAGTGCTCGCACAATCCGAGCTACCACCACCAACACCGCCTCCGACCGGAAGCCTTTTAATTAAATGGATATCGGCACCTTGTGTTGTTTTTAGTTTACCCTGCAGTAACCTGGCGGCTTTCATAACAAGATTATTATTGGATTCAAGCTCTATATTGTTGCAAGTGAAATTAATCTTAGAGCTTGAAGTTATTTTAATCTCAAGTTCATCACCAAAGTCCAGTAATTGAAAATAGCTCTGCAATAAGTGATAACCGTCATCACGTTGCCCAATAAATTGCAAAAACAAATTCAGTTTTGCAGGGCAAGGATATCTTGTATTAGATAACCTAGTATTAACTAACGTAGAATCAGATAAGACTGACTGAGACAGGCTGGGTTTAGACAGACTGGGTTTAGATAGATTGGTTTGAAATGATCTGGACTCACTCATAAAACCGCCAATTTTTTGCAACGATCTTTAAGGTTAACTCAGGATGTTTGGCTGTGATAATTTTAGGTAAAATAAATCCCTGATATTTTTTATATTTTGAAAAACTAATTTCCCAATCTTCAAAACTAATATGCTCAATTCGGTCAAACGAGTCTCTTGTGACTTTTTCATTCGTATTACCTGAGGGAAGACCTTTAACCCAGTCACTCAACTGATGAATCGGAAAGCTCCAGCCCAAAGTGTTATGAACTAAAAATTCAATATCCCTATGATAACGTTTATCTGATTTTGATACTTCAATGGATGCTTGTCTTTTATCCTGAACTATATGCGCAATTGTGACACCAAAGGCTCCAGTTAAGTAAAAGTCAAAAGTTTTATTGTCCTTTTGCCAGTTTAAAGTGGCGGTATGACTTTCATTAGGAAGTCGAATAGCGACACGAGCATTGAGCTTCCAATGGTTAGCTTTGTCTAAAGGAATGTTTTTATTGGCATCAAGTGGTGTTAATTTTTTTGTGACACAACCGCTGAGAGTAATAAAAAAAATGATACTAATTAAAAGTCGAGAGGTCATATTTAAACGCTTATTGAGAAGAAATTATTCAGTCTTATTATCGATTGAATTGATTGCAGGAACACCTAACCTTTCTTTCGTTTTTTTCAAAAGATAATTATTTGGTTGAATAGTTTCCGCTTTTTTAAAGTAAAACTCAGCTTGTTTTTTATCATTTTTCTTCCAATAAACTTCTGCTAAATGTGTTGCTACATCGGCGCTGGGCGATAGTTTAAACGAAGTGACTAAATACTTAATGGCTTGGTCTAAATAACCTTTTCTATAAGCTAACCAGCCTTTACTATCAATAACCGCGGCATTGTTAGGCATTTCAATAAAAGCTGCTTCAATTAATCCTGAGGCATAATCCAACTCTTTATTAATATCGACTAAGGTATAACCCAATGCATTTTTAATGTTGATATTATTTGGCTGAAGCTTCAATAAAGCTTTAAAATCACTCACCATCTCATCTAATAAACCTAACGGTTCTTTGAAAAGCGCTCGGGAATACAAATAATCTGTATTGTCTTGATCTGTTTTTAACGCATCTGTTAGCCAATTAACCGCTTTCTGATGAAAATTGTTTGCCTGAAAAAATGATGCGACTGTTAAGTTATATTGTTGTAGTTCTTTTGCATCAATAACATTTTCTTTGCCAGAGATATTATTTAAAACGTTAGTGAAGAGTGACTGTAATGCTTCAGCATCTTTATCTAGCGAATCAAGTTTTATTTTTTTAATTAAAAATGAAAAATGAGTGGGGTAGGTATCCATTGCTGATTTGAGTAGGGTTCTCGCTTGTTGCTCGTCAATATACTGTTTTAGAATTTCTATTTCAATATTAAGAAGACGAATGTTTGCTTTTTTATCTGTTTTATATTTAGGATTTCTTACGGTATTAAGTGCTTTATTGTATTCGCCATTTAAGGAATATAATTTTGCTAACTCTAATTTTGCTCTGGTTAAATAAGGGCCAGATGTGACTAAGTCATAACATGCGATCGCCTGTGGATATTCTTTTGCTTGGGCTGCAGAGTTACCACAGAAAAAATAAGTGGCTTGTGGTTTATATTGTTTTCCCAGCAATTTTCTATATAGCCCTAAACTTTCCTTAAAACGGTTTGCAGCAAAGTAAATAGCGCCTAAATAAAACTGTGCTTCCTGTGTTTTTGGGAAGTGACTAAGCAGTGAAATGTATTGTTGTTCTGCTAGTTGATATTTTTTTAAATCGTAAAGTAGTTGTCCTAATAATAGTCCAATTTCTTTTGATTTTGGATGTTTGATAAATAGACCGCGTAAAAAAGCCTCTGCATTTTCATCTTTCTTAGTTTGGTAGTAGATCTTGGTTTTTAAATCTATAGCAGGTAAAAAGTCACTTTGCACATTTAAAGCACTTTCTACAATTGATAATGCTTGAGTGTAAACACTTGCTGGTTTTTTTGAGCGTAATGCAAAGCCCACCATATAGGTCGCCCAAGCCGTCTGAATTGAAGGCGAGCTAGGGTAAGTTTGACTAAGCCTGGCAAAATATACGTTAATTATTCTTGGTGACTGAGATTGGCTGATTTCATTAAGTAAAGAAAAGCGATTGTTTTCATTTTTTCGCAACTCAAATAGTCGTTTTGTTTCGTTAAGCGCTTCTACAATATCCTGATGTAATATCAAACTACTAATTTTTAAGGTTAACGCATTGACATTATCAGGTGAAATCGCGAGCCATAACTCCGATGCTTGCATAATGGCAAGGATGTCACCTGCACGTTTAGCAGCATCAATGCTTAATTTAATAAGGCTAATACTTTTAGAAATATTAGCTGAGGCTAAATAATAAGAGGTGGCTAATTCATTGTCTGCGTTAAATGACGCTAAATCAGCTGCGATAATCATTTCGTATAATTCTGTTCTTTCAGCGATACTTAGATGCGATATATCACTTAAAGAGTGGGTTTTATGCTCAGTTTTAAATTGCTGACCATGATTGTCAGGCGATTCAGTGTTATTTGTGAGGTTAGCGCAACCAAGCATCAGGCCAGATATAACCAGCAGTACAATGCTACGAAAGCGGTTTTTACATGTCATTTCAGATAAATAAAATAGATTAAGCTCAATTGCGTTAATATTATTTACTTTCTTCAGGTTTCTCATAAAACATCTCTATTCATGGTTTTCGTTTTTACTAGGATTCTATTCTCGGACAGACCCCTAGGTATTCAGTTGATATGACTGTTTATCTGGATTATCAATAACTTTGCGATTATCATAGCGCTTAGTGACGAAAGCAAACAATTTTGAGCAAAATGTGAATGATAAGTTCCATCGTTTTTAGTAGTAAATTCCAAATCACCCAGTTTATTCAAGTAATATTGGTAAAAACGGCTGTCAAAATTTTAAGTCAATCGGTTTGTAGGCATAATAACCCTTTATTCCTTTCTTTGATTAAAGCTTAGCAAGCTTTAACTCTTTTCGCCTATGCCCATTTCTATTTTAGGAATTAACCATAAAACGGCTCCGGTGGCAATCCGCGAGAAAGTCGCTTTTTCGCCGACAGAAATTAGTCGTGCACTACTCGATATTAAAGCCAAGACGGGCGTTGAAGAAGTTGCCATTGTCTCTACTTGTAACAGAATGGAAATCATTTATAGACATTTGAGTCACTCTAACGCTTCTGAAACTAGCCTTGCTTCTAATACTGGCATTGTTTCTGAAGTAAGTAACAATGAAAACAGTCCTTTCGAAGCTAAAAAGGTAACTAAAGAGGCGATTAATGATCCTAATTTGGATATGGAAACAGAAATTCTTCTCTGGCTGGCCGACTTTCACAAATTAAACCATCAAGAGTTTGGTGAGCATTGTTACACTCAACATGAAGCTGAAGCGGTTGACCATTTAATGCAAGTATCCTGTGGGTTGGATTCCATGATTTTGGGCGAACCTCAAATATTGGGGCAAGTAAAAGATGCATTTGGTTATGCTAAAAATGCTGGAACGCTTGGATTGTATTTAAACAGGCTTTTTCAACAAACGTTTTCTGTGGCAAAACAGGTTCGCACCGATACCCAAATTGGAGAAAGTGCGGTTTCGGTTGCTTATGCGGCGGTTACCTTAGCAAAACGTATTTTTGCAGATTTTAGTAAAATCAATGCACTATTTATTGGTGCCGGTGAAACCATTGAACTTGCTGCTAGGCATTTAAAAAGGCAAGGTGTAGTTAACATTAATGTGGCGAATAGAACCGTTGAAAGAGCGCAAATTTTAGCATCAGAATTTGGTGGACAGGCTCACAGTTTAACCTCTCTAGCTGAATTGGTTGAAAAAGCGGACATCATCATTAGTTCTACCGCTAGCCCAGTACCTATTATCGGAAAAGGATTAATGGAGAAGGTCATTATTGCTCGCAAACATCGAGCAGTTTTTATGGTTGACTTGGCTGTTCCGCGTGATATTGAATCACAAGTGGGTAAAATAAATGATGTTTATTTATACACTGTTGATGATATGCAAGGTGTGATTAAGAAAAATCAAAAACAAAGAGAAAATGCAGCAAAAGAAGCAGTAACCATTATTAAACATCATAGTAAAAAATATTTAACTTGGTTGCAGTCATTGTCAGCGGTTTCTTTGTTAAAAGATTATACGCAACAATGTGAGCAACTTAAGAATAGTGAAAGTGAACGTTCATTGGCTAAATTGGAATCTTTAGGATTACAACTATCAAAAAGTGAGCAAGACCATTTACAAAAGATTGTTTCGGAACTTGGTAATCGATTAACCCAAAAGATGATGCACTCGCCTCGAATTTCTATTCGTAAGGCGGGAGAAAACAAAGATATTAAAACGTTAGAGATTTTGACAGATGCATTTTGTTCTGAGCAAAAAAAATAACAAACTTAAATTCAAGAAAATAGTATAAACGAGCGGTATAAGAGAACCTAACATGAAAGATTCAATAATAAGAAAATTAGAAGCTTTAGCTGAACGGCAGGAAGAAGTAGGGCACTTGTTAGGTGAGCCTGAAGTTATTTCTGATCAAAATAGGTTTCGAGATTTATCTAAGGAGTACTCGCAATTAGACGAGGTGGTTTCATGTTTTTCAAAATATAACCAACTAATTGAAGACTTAAATAGCGCAGAAGAAATGATGAAAGACTCTGACCCTGATATGAAAGAAATGGCGACTGAAGATTTTAAAGAATGCAAAAAACAACTTGAACCGACTGAAACAGAACTGCAAAAATTATTATTACCCAAAGATCCCAATGATGGGAAGAATATATTTTTAGAAGTTCGTGCAGGTACCGGCGGCGATGAAGCGGCATTATTCGTGGGTGATTTATTTAGAATGTACAGCCGTTACGCGGAAAAAAATCGTTGGCAAGTTGAAGTAATGAGTGAGACGCGTAGTGAACAAGGTGGCTATAAAGAAATAATTTGTTTAGTGTCTGGTACCGATGTTTTTTCTAAATTGAAATTTGAATCGGGTGTGCATCGTGTACAGCGAGTCCCAGAAACTGAGTCACAAGGTCGTGTTCATACATCAGCCTGTACGGTTGCGGTGATGCCAGAAGCTGATGAACTGGATGAAATAGAAATTAATGCCGGTGATATTCGAGTCGATACTTTTAGAGCATCTGGCGCGGGCGGGCAGCACGTTAATAAAACTGACTCAGCCATTAGAATTACCCATTTGCCTTCAGGCTTGGTTGTTGAGTGTCAAGATGGTCGTTCTCAACACAAAAATAAAGCACAAGCTTTAAGTGTATTAAAGTCAAGACTGTTATCAGCTCAAGAAGAAAAAGCTCATAGCGAACAAGCCGAAGAAAGAAAAAGCTTAGTGGGAAGTGGCGATCGTTCAGAAAGAATTAGAACCTATAATTTCCCACAAGGTCGCATGACGGATCATCGTATTAATTTAACGCTATATAAATTAGATGAAATAATACAGGGCGATTTAAATCAGTTATTAGAGCCGTTAAATAGTGAATATCAAGCCGATCAATTAGCATCTTTATCGGAAACAAACTAATACTGAAATTAATCTAATTGAGTGAAGACTAATCGAATGAAAACTAATAAAAATAAAATAAGAGAAGTTTTATTGGTTGCAGGAACTCATGGTAATGAGTTGACTGGAATTCATTTGCTTAACCACCTTAAGAAAAAAAGAATTGAGGCTAATTATTCAAGTTTTTCTCTTGATTATCTCATTGCCAATCCAGCAGCTATAAAAGAAAATAAAAGATACATTGATGTCGATCTCAATCGTAGCTTTAAAGTTGAAGATCTAAATAATCCGAAACTAAAAAACAAAGAAGCACTATTAGCAAAAGAAATTAATCATAAATATGGACCGAAACTCGGTACAGGCAAATCTAAATCAAAAACAGATTTTATAATCGATTTGCATACCAGTACAGCCAATATGCAAACTAATATCGTGATTACGCGTATTGATCAATTTCATTTACAATTAGCTTCTTATTTAAAGCAAACACTGCCTGATGTAACCATTACCTCGGAAGCTGAACTTTTAGATGACCATCATTTTTTAGAAACAATTGCGCCTTGCGGTGTTCTAATTGAAATAGGACCTGTTCCTCAAGGTTTGTTAGAGTATCCCACTTATGAAAAAACTCAATTAGCGGTTAATGCTTGTTTAGATTTTGTTGAGTTGTTTAATAAAAACACGTTACCGAAATTGCCTGAAATTCTTAATACCTTTAGTTATTATTCTAATCTTTTATTTCCATTGGATGACCTTGGTGAAATATCAGCGACCGTTCATCCATCGCTTTTAGGAAAATATTTTCCGTATTTAAAAAAAGGCGATCCTGTTTTCATTACTTTTGATGGTGAGGATGTTCTTTATTCGGGAGAGTCATCTCATTTGGCATTTATTAATGAAGCCGCCTATTATGATAAAAAAATAGCTATGTGTTTGTGTGAAGAGGCTCATTATTCTTTAAAAACAAATCAGCGAATAGTTTGAATAAGAATATGAATATTAACGAAGCGATAGAATGTTCGATCAAATCAATTGGGGGAAGTGAAGCAAACATCGATTCACAATATTTGCTCAGCTTCATTTTACAAAAAAAATTCACATGGCTAAAAACTTGGCCAGAAACGATTCTTTCTCAACAACAAGAAACACTATTATTTGAGCTAGTAAAAAGACGAAAGCAGGGCGAGCCAATCGCGTTCATTACTGGAGAGAGAGATTTTTGGACTTTAACTTTGGAGACCAACCCTTCCACTTTAATTCCTCGACCAGAAACTGAGTTGCTTGTTGAAAAAGCTTTAGAGTTTCTCAAAGACTTACCGAAGGCAAAAATATTAGATTTAGGCACAGGGACTGGCGCTATCGCATTAGCCATTGCATCTGAAAGAAAAAATGATAAGGTTATAGCGACGGACTATGTTGAAGATGTCGTTGATTTAGCAAAACGAAATGCTATTAAAAATAAAATTAGTAATGTTGAAATTTTTCAAAGTGATTGGTTTTCTAAGATTAAAGAAACTGAGTTCGATCTTATAGTCTCTAATCCTCCTTATGTAGAAGAAAATGATCCTCATTTGAATCAAGGTGACTTGAGGTTTGAACCCAAATCAGCGCTTACAGCTGCTGATAACGGATTAGCAGATATTAAAATCATAATTGAAGAATCAAGATCGCGATTAGTCAATGGTGGGAAGGTAATGATTGAACATGGTTATTACCAAGCTAACGACTTAAGAGGGATATTCCGAAGTTTTGGTTATCAAAAGATCAAGGTCATCAAGGATCTTGCCGGTCTAGACCGAATATCAACTGGGGTTTTCTTGCATTAAGCCACTTATGAGTCTAAAGTATGCATATAGGTATGGCTGATTGATATGCTTAAAGTTTTTAGATCTAGCTGTATTAAATAGGTTTATATCGAAGGAAGAGCAAATGAGAACAACTTTAAACATTGATAGCGAGATTTTAAATAAAGCCTCCTTACTTACTGGCGTCAAAGAAAAAACACAACTTGTTCGACTGGGGTTAGAAGCATTAATTTTAAAAGAAAACAGCAAGCGACTGGCCGCGCTTGGAGGCACTGAAAGTGACATTTCAGTACCTGAAAGGCGACGATAGGAAGAACTGAAAATGGTTCTTGTCGATACCTCTGTTTGGATTAATCACCTAAGAAAAAGCGAACCTTATTTAAAGACGCTTTTATTAAATGGTGATGTTTACTGTCACCCGTTTGTGGTAGGTGAATTAGCTTGTGGTAGTATTAATAATCGTCAAGAAATTATTTCATTATTACAATCTTTACCTTCAACAAGAACAATAGATGATAGTGAATACTTATATTTTATAGAAAAAAATAAGCTTTATTCAAAAGGTGTTGGATATGTTGATATCCATCTCCTTGCATCCTCTAAATTGGAATCAGTTAAACTTTGGACTGAAGATAAGCGGCTTAAGAAAATAGCAAATGATCTTGGTTTATTTTATGACGATTGATGACATGAGTTAGAGCCTTTTTAATCAAATAAAAACTATTATGTTAACTGACAAAAAACTACTTAAATACTCCCGACAAATCATGTTGCCGCAAATTGATATTGCGGGCCAAGATAAATTAGCAAATTCTCATGTTGTAATTATTGGCTTAGGCGGACTAGGCTCTCCAGTTGCAATGTATTTAGCAACAGCAGGCATTGCGAAGTTAACTTTGGTAGATAACGATCAAGTTGATCAATCGAATTTACAGCGTCAGATCATTCATGACGAAAATTCCATTGGAAAAAATAAAGTAACCTCTGCTAAGGAAACTATCGAAGCACTTAATTCCGATTGTTCAGTTAACACAATTGATAAACGCCTGAATGAAGAAGAGTTAGAACAATTGCTGAGCAATGCGAATGTTTTAGTTGATTGCTGTGATAATTTTGAAACCCGTTTTTTATTGAATAGAGTTTGTTTCAAAACTAAAACACCATTGGTTTCTGGTTCCGCAATTCGTTGGGAAGGGCAGTTAACCACTTTCACAATGGACGAAAATACTCCCTGCTACCAATGTCTTTATGAAGATAGCAGTTCCACAGACCAAACATGCTCGCGAAATGGTGTTGTAGGGCCCGTTGTGGGAGTTATTGGTAGTATGCAAGCATTGGAAGCGATTAAAGTCATTACAGGCGCTGGGCAAGTATCTGTTGGAGAGTTGATTTTATTTGATGGGTTAGATATGTCGTTCACCAAACTAAAATTTTCGAAGAAAGATGGTTGTCCTGTATGCAGTTCTTCTCCTAACTAGAGCCTAATCATTTAGCTAAAATTCTGTTACTATTAGTTAGTTATGCTGTAATGGAAGGAGCCTGTTCATTGCGAGGAGGTACGACGTGGCAATCTCTTAGTACAAACGTAAACCCAAACAGATTGCCGCGCTTCGCTTAGCATGCCCCGAGAGCAAAGCGAGTGCTTTGGGTACGCAATGACGGGATACTTTTAAATAGAATAATAGAATAACTGGAAGATAAAATGAGCTTATTCAAGGAACTCAAACGCCGTAATGTTTTTAAAGTGGCCGGTGCTTACGTCATTGTTAGCTGGCTAGTGATCCAAGTCGTCAGCTCCGTTACACCTATGTTGAATTTACCCGAAGTATTTGGACGCATGGTGCTTGTGTTATTGCTTATTGGTTTTCCTATTGCTGCAATCTTTGCCTGGGCATTTGAAATGACGCCTGAGGGAATTAAGAAAGAATCTGAAGTGGAGCGAGATGAATCCATAACCGAGACTACCGGTAAAAAACTCGAATATTCAATCATTGGCTTGTTGGTGATTGCACTGGGTTATTTTGTTTGGAATAGTCAAACTACTGAACAACCCGAACCAGCAGTGCAACCAAAGATTAGCTCTACACCCACGGATAACCCCCAGATAGAAACAGTGCGGGAAAAGTCCATTGCGGTGTTACCTTTCACCAACATGGCAAACAATCCAGAGAGCGAACCGATAACAGTTGGTTTGCATGATGATTTACTGACTCATATTTCCAAAATATCGGCTTTAAAAGTTATTTCACGTACGTCGGTTCTACGTTACAAAGATACAAAAGAGTCAATCGCTACAATTGCAAAAGAATTAGGTGTTGCCAATATCCTGGAAGGTGGCGTACAAAAATCAGGTAACCAAATTCGAATTAACGTGCAATTGATAGATGCTCAAACCGATGAGCATATTTGGGCAGAGATTTTCGATCGCGAACTCACGGCTAGTAATATTTTTAAAGTACAAACAGAAATATCTAAAAAAATAGCCGCGGCGCTCAAAGCACAACTAACTAAAGCTGAAAATCAAAGTATATCTTCGATTCCCACTGATAATTTGGAAGCTTACAATGCCTATTTGGCAGGCAGGCAATTACTGGCCAAACGTGACAGTGATTCACTCAAAAAAGCACGGACTTTATTTCAAAGAGCTACTGAGTTAGATCCCAATTACGCACAGGCTTATGTGGGTGAAGCCAATTCTTTGCGTTTATTATCTGAGTATAGTGACTTACCACAGGAGCAGATGTTTAATTTAGGTGAGCCACTGATTGCAAAGGCACTAGCGTTAAACCCATTGTTGGCAGATGCACAAACCACTAAAGCGGCTTATTTGGATGAGGCAGGTGATTTTGAGGCAGCAGAAAAAAACTATTTGTATGCTCTGAGTTTGAACCCCAACAATGCCCAAGCCTACCACTGGTACGGACACATGCTAAGAAATGACCTAGGCAGGTTTGAAGAAGCACTGGCCATCCATCGAAAGGCCGCTGAGTTGGAACCATTGTCGAGCATTATTTTAAACAATGTGGGCTGGAGTTTACGCAGCACTGGACAATTACAAGCCGCATTGAGTCAATACCAAACCATTTATGAGAAGAGTCCTGGTTTTCCAGCGGTCTTAACCGGTTTAGCCTGGGTTAACGACGATTTGGGTAATTTCGCACTCGCTGTTTCCTGGCAAAACAAGGCCGTGGAGCTCGACACTGCAAACATCTTAAACCGATATTGGTTGGCGTGGCACTATTTAAATTTAGGTGATTTGACCGCTGCACAAGCTGAATTAGAAAAAGCCAAACGAATAACTCCAACTCATGGGACTTACGGTTTTTGGGAGTCAAAAATGGAACTGTTTGCGGGTGGTTTTGAAGCAGCACAACTGCGATTTACCACAGCGCTTGAGAGAGATTCAACTAATATTTTGCTACAAAAAAACTTAGCACGATTTACCCTATTGAATAGTGATTGTGAATCAGTGATCAATTTATGGCAATCTGCTGCCCCAGAGAATTTCGGCGATGAATTGAGGGTCGATATAATGGGTCTTTATGACCAAATTGATATTGCTTGGTGTTTAAAACAAACCAATCAAGCGCAAGCTGCCGATCAGTTGTTAGCTAAGGCTGAAGACATCCTTAAGAAAAACCCAACTGAGATTTACTTTCGTTTATTCTCCAAAGCAGGTATTTTGGCTGTACAAGGCAAACCCCAAGCAGCTGCACAAGCTTATGCAAATACTGTGGCATCTAAAAGAACCCGAGGTTGGTATTGGGTAGATCACTTGCCGTATTTCACAGAGATGCGCAAGCAACCGGTCTTCATTAAAGCCCGTGAGCAGTTGATGCAACAACTTGCACAGCAACGTGAGCTATTGGCAGAGTATCGAAAAAACGAGAAGACATAATGAATTTAATGAACGAGCTAAAAAGAAAAAATGTTTTCCGCATCGCGGGCATTTATGCAGTAGTTGCTTGGGTCTTAATGCAAGTAGCAGGCACACTTGAAAGCTCATTGAATTTACCCCTTTGGTTTGACAGTGTTATCACTGCTGGATTATTAATTGGTTTCCCCATTGCTTTACTTTTCGCTTGGGCTTTTGAAATGACGCCAGAAGGTGTTAAACCGACTGAGGCATTGGATGATAATAGTAATGTTAAAACAGACAATCGCTTTGAGATATTGATTCTAGTTGGATTGACGGTGGTGATAGTTTTAGCCGGATGGCAACAATTTAATCAACCCGAACAAAAAGTAGTGAGTGAAGAAAAAACGCTTAACACAAAAAACTCCAGACCAATAAAAAATAGTCCTGCTACAAAACCCGTTCAAGAAGAAATCAGCGAGAACTCAATTGCTGTTTTAGCATTCAAAGATCTATCTAAAGCAGGCGATCAAGAGTATTTTTCTGATGGCATGGCAGAAGAAATTATTAATGTCCTAGTTCGTATTGATGCGTTAAAAGTCACCTCAAGAACTTCTGCTTTTCAATTCAAAGATAGCAACAAAGGTATTCCTGAGATCGCCAAACAACTAAAAGTTCGTCATGTATTGGAAGGTTCGGTTCGTAAGTCAGGTGACACGTTGAGAATCACCGCTCAGTTAATAGATGCCAATAATGACAAACATTTGTGGTCAAATACATTTGACCGACCATTAACCACTGAGAATATTTTTGCGATACAAGGCGAAATTTCGAATGCAATCTTGGCGGCGCTTGGTGAACAGCTTAGTTTTCCATCGAAAATTATCGTAAATCAAAGTACCAGTAATTTAACTGCCTATGAATTATATCTTAAAGCAAGGCCGCTCTTTCTATTTAGAAAGGATCTAGATGTTGCTGATCAATTGTTAGAACAAGCAACCAAGTTGGATCCTAAATTTGCAAAAGCATGGGAAATTCGAGCGGCACTACAGGCGCTTATGTTTTCCTACAATTACACAGATAGGACTATTGAACAACAAAATGAAAAACTATTTGAGTTTGCCGATAAAGCCTTATCGATAGAACCAAACAGTGCATTAGCAATCGCTAGTAAAGCACTTGTGATGTATGACCAAGTTTACATCATGGAAAAAGTAGTGGATATGAGTCAAATACTTGCTGATTATAATGCAGCTTTAGAGATAGAGCCCAAAAATGCTTCAGCACGTAATTGGAAAGGCTTATTACTGCAGAATGTCGGTTATCTTGAAAAATCTCTAGCTAGTTTTCAATCGTGCTTAGATTATGAGCCTTATTACTCACCTTGCTCCCAAAATATGGAACTCGTTCTCGCTGAACTCGGGCGTGATAAAGAAGCCATCGATCTTTATTTATCGAGTTTGAACCGTGGGATCAGAAAAATAGGTTCTATGCCAGCACTGGCAGCTATGGCGAGGCTCAATATGGAAATTTTATTTAAAACATCAACAAATCATAAAGCTCTATTAGAAGGTTGGCCAAAACATGATGAACTTTACCAAGCATATAAAAACCCAAATGATGATCATAGTGATTTACTTAGAGAGATTAAGAAATACTTAAAAGACAAAAGTAATGTAGGTCAAGATGTCGATGTAATGCTAAATCCAATAGGCAACATACCGCAAGAAAATTCACTTGGAATTTGGGATGCGATAAACCATATAGGTAGACAATCATTAGAATTTAAGAACTTTATTAGAAATAGTGGTATTTATAATCTTTGGATAAAAATAGGTTTTCCGCCTCAATGTAGGCCGCGTCCTGATAGCACTGTAGAAGATGATTTTGAATGTGATTAAAAGAACACTCTGTCATTCTCAGGAACAAAGCGATAACTTGTTATTGAGAGAAGAATAAGATCGCAGGCGGCGAGAGTTAACTAGATCGGAAGAG
>JBLIBL010000088.1:0-14063 GCA_047633355.1 Polaribacter sp. | reverse complement strand
AAAATAAGACTATTGAACTATATAAAAGTTCGAATTTCCCTTTCGATTGGCAATGGCAAATGAATTTAATGGAAAATGTAACTGCTGTAGATACAACATTATACTTCGATAATGGTAAATGGTGGATGTTTGTTAATCTAGTCGAAAATGATGGGGCCTCTTCATTGGATGAGTTGTATTTGTTCTACAGCGATCACTTTCAATCTAATCAGTGGCACCCGCACAAAAAAAATCCCATCGTTTCAGATATTAAGAACGCTCGTCCTGCTGGCGCTATTTTTTTGATGAATAATAAGGTATACCGACCAGCACAAAACTGTTCTCACCGTTATGGTTATGGTTTTAATATCAATCGTATTGAACGGTTAAATGATATTGAATTTGAAGAAGAATTAATTACTTCTGTCAAGCCTAATTGGGAGAAAGACTTGTTAGCAACTCATACATTTAGTAAAGTAAATCGATTGCACGTTATAGATGGTCTAAGAAAAAAATTAAAATGGCCTTTAGCTAGTCACTTATTTACTGAATCGGATAAAAAATGCGCGAACATAAACAAATAAGTAATAAGTCAGTAAATAATAAATATAAACCTATAGGACTATTTAAAACTGATTATTTGACCAATTGGCCTTTACTCTTCTTTATATTTTTTCTTCCTCTAGTTAACTTACAACATATATTTTTCCCCCCTTTGCCTGGTGGAATTAATTTCATGAATGTAATGTTTATTCTTTCGCTCATTTGGGCATTCCGTATCAAAGGTGAAAGTAATAAAGACTCTAGTGTAGGGAAATGGATACTTTGGTTTTTATTCTACGGTTTCTTTTCATACTTGGTCATGCTGATGACCTTAAACTTTCCTACCCCTAATAGTTTGAATACCTTTAAAGATTTTGCTTATATCTTGCTGTTAACTTTTATAGTACAAAAAAGTATCAAAGATTGGGGGGGGTTCAGGCGAATTATACTTGCTACTTTATTGAGCTTACCCTACACCTTTAAATTAGTTTGGAATCAATACCTTGCAGTTTCAAAATGGCATTATTCAAATACAATGCGGGTATCAGGGCCATTTTCCGATCTAGGTGCTAATGAATTAGGAGCATACTGTGTTAGTGCAAGTTTATTTGCCATTTGTCTACTTGTCACTAAAAACTCAACGAAACACTGGAGGTGGGGTTTATATGTATTTGTCTTTTGTGCAATTTTGAGCATTATGTTTTCATATTCTAGAGGGAGTTATCTAGCATTTTTTGTTGGTGTTTTCTTTATTTTTATGTATAAACAAAAGCGACTGAAAACTATGATGATTATTTTACTTATTTCACTCATAGCATCACCATTTATTCCTATTTCTGTACAAGAAAGGTTTTCAACCATTTCTTCAAGTGAAGAAGAGCGAGATGATAGCGCTCAATCACGCTTCGTTTTTTGGGCTATTGCCTTTGAAAAATATAAATCAAGCCCTGTTGTTGGTTATGGTTATAAGAGTTGGCGTAGTCCTGAAATTAATCCTACACATATGGACACACATAATTACTTTGTCAAAACATTAGTAGAGAAAGGTGCTATAGGGCTAATCATTTTAATTGGTTTGCTTTATTCGATTTATCGACAAGCAAGAAAAACGCATTCCGTATCAAAAGAAAACCCTTGGGCTAGCGCTGTATCGTTAGGAGTGCTCACGGCTACAATCGCATTAGTTGTTGGTAACATGTTTGGTGACAGGTTCTCACATACTACTGTAGTGGCAATTTATTGGATATATGTTGGTCTAATGCTCAAAGCCCCATTGCTATCTTCAAAAAATGAAGAAAGCTATCATAATTTAACAAAATCAGCACCATAACATCTATGGATTCAGGATCTAATATCGTGAACAACATTCAAAACAAATCAATTTTATTACTTTTTATTACACTTTTGATTTCTTTATTTTTACTTTTCCCTAAAAATTCGAACATATTTATATATGAATGGATAAACAGTCATAGTTATTCACACGGCCTATTACTCCTTGGTATGAGTTTTTATTTAATTGCCAACAAGCCCAACGTTGTTACCAACTCAAACGGAAATATAACGTTTCTCATTATTTTGTTACTGCTAGTTTTTTTCGATGTTTTAGCCAGCATTGTAAAGATAGATGTGGTCAGTCGCTTTGTTTTACCTTGTTATCTTATCGCGGCTATTGGTGCGATCTTTGGCGCTAAAAACCTATTAAAGGTAATTATCCCGCTTAGCTTGATTTTTTTTACCGTACCATCTTGGTCAATTGTATCTCCGATATTCCAGTCTATAGCAGCAATAGCTGTAGCAAATATTAGCGATTTTATTGGTATACCTACCTTTATTGAAGGAAATTATGTTTCTATCCCCAATGGTACATTTCTGATTGCTGAGGGCTGTAGTGGTGTTCGTTATATTTTAGTTGCAGTTGCCATTGCGCTAATTAATTGTGAGCTGTCAAATTATAATATTCGACACATATTAACCTCCGTTATTGCTGCTTTTGTATTAGCAATTGTGGCAAATTGGGTGCGTATTCAAGTTATCGTTATTTATGCTCATCTCTATGGTATGGACCACTCAGTGGTTGCTGATCACAATACCCTTGGCTGGATAATATTTGCAATATTTATGGCGTTCTTCTTTTTCATTCTCCCTTACATAGCTAAAGCGCGCAGACAAGCAGAGCCCTTACCCGTTCCAAGCATCAACAAGCTACAATTGCTTAAAGCATTTATTGCCATTGCCTTATTAGCATCTGGGCCCTTATTTATTCAGTTTTTCTCTCAAAACAATCACAAAGAAGTATCAGCAACAGAACAGTTTTCTCAGAATAAAAAAGGCACTTTTGATAGTTTTCACAACTTTGAACACTATTCCTTAATAAAAAATACCACTGAATTAAAAGATGCTTATGAACATAACGTAAGCAAGTTAAGTTTTGATTTAAGAGATAATACTGCTGACATGACTCACGCTCAAAACAAACCAATTGCCATGAATGTTGGAGTCATTAAAGAAATAGATAATGGCATCAATAACATTAAAACCTACCAAGTTATTAAGAATAATCAGCGATATTTTTATAGCTATTGGTATGAAGTTAATAATAAAATAACGCAAAGTTTAATTCGTGTAAAATTCTACTCAGTGCAGGCATTATTATCCGGTTCATACATCAATCAAGCATTCTTTATCAGTACAAAATGCGAGCTAAAATGTAGTGATGTTAGTATTCATTTGGATTATGTAAAAAATAAGGTATTAACAAGTAAATGATCAATAGCAATATCAGTGCTCTAATGTACCATGGTGTTCACAATTCAGCTCAGTGTGAGGGGAATTATGATGGGGTATATAGTGTTAGTTGTACTACATTTTGCCAACATTTAAATTGGTTACAGCAAAGTAACTATCAAGCGGTAACTTTAGAACAAGCATTAACACAAAAAATTCAAAATCCTGTCATTATTACCTTTGATGATGGGGACGTATCAAATTATTTAGTAGCATTTCCAGAGTTAGTAAAAAGAGGCATGCTTGCAGAATTTTATATCACCACTGATTGGATAAATACCCAAGGCTATATGTCTGAACAACAATTAAAAGAAATGCACAACGCAGGTATGAGTATTCAATCACACAGTAAATCTCATCCGTATCTTTCTGATATTAACAGCGCTGAATTATACAATGAATTAATGATTAGCAAAAATAGGTTAGATGAAATTACAAATGACAATGTTCATACTATTGCTTTGCCTGGCGGTAGAGGATTAGATCAAGTATTGCCTTTATATAAAAAGCTTGGTTATAAAACCATAGCAACGTCTATTTTAAGAAAAAACACTAGTACTCATCAACTCAATAGAATAACCGTCACCTCAGGTTTTAACCTAGAGCTACTAAGTTCATTAGTCACACGCTCTGGTGCAATTTATTATAAAGCTATTATCAAACAGTTTGTATTTAACTTAGCGAAGAAAATTTTAGGTAATCACTATTATGAAGTGGTTAGAAGTAAATTATTGAGAGAGTCATAAGTGGAAAGCCCTTTTATTATTAGCATAGTCTTAATTTTATATACCTATATCGGTTATCCGTTAATATTGGCTATTATTCACAAGCTAAAATCAGCAAGCACAATAACTTTTCAGGATGACGCTATTCATGAAGAACTAACCGTTGTTATGGCAATGTATAATGCACAAGAGCGTATATCGACACGTTTAGCTAATATACTTCAAACTAAATACCCGCTTGAAAAACTGCATATCATTGTCGTATCTGATGGTTCAACTGATGACTGTTATGAGCTAGCAAAAGCCTTTGATTACCCTAGGTTAACCGTATTAAACCAAGAGAATAATCAGGGTAAGTCTCAAGCCTTAAACCTCGCTATGCAACATGTAAAAACCCCTTTAGTGGCCTTTGCTGATGTTAGACAAAACTTTGATGAAAATACCCTCAACGAGTTAGCGAGCCAATTTATTCATGCTGATATTGGCGCGGTTACAGGGAACTTGATGATCGAACAAAATCAAGAACTAGGGGCATCTAATGATCCAGGGCTTTACTGGAAATATGAGAAGTTTATTCGCTTAACCGAGGGGCTGATTAATTCGGTTGTCGGTGTTACTGGAGCCATTTACATGATGCGCAGTTCGCTCTTTCAACCTTTACCGCCGAGTACCATTTTAGACGATGTATTCACGCCTATGTCGGTGGTAAAACAAGGTAAGCGAGTTGTTATGGCGAATGATGCTTATGCTTTTGATTATTCCAGTCATTCGATAACGGAAGAATTTAATCGAAAAGTTAGAACATTAGCAGGTAATTATCAATTAATGAAATTGTTGCCTTGGTTAAATAATCCAATGGCTAATCCTATTTTTTGGCAATGGTTCTCACATAAAGTTTGTCGTTTATTTATCCCTTTTGCTTTATTAGCTGTTTTTATCAGTTCATTAATGCTCAACGGAGTGTTTTTTCAGCTTTGTTTTATTGCCCAGTTTATATTCTATATCTTTGCAGGTATTGGCTACTTAAAAATGAGTAAAGGCCAAAGCGCAGGCATACTCAGCTTACCTGCAACGTTCACCATATTAAATATCGCTGCTTTTATTGCATTATTTAAGTACTTTCTTTTTTCCCCAAAAAAGCTTTGGAAAAAGCATTAAGGAATATTAATGCACGGACTTTTTTTTCAATGGTCAAATTCTGCTGAACAGATCAAGCCTTTTAAAGAAGTATGGCAGTACCCTAATGAAAACGAACATAGAGAAATTAAACTTTCCCCTAATGAAAGCCTTCATACTTTGGATGGGCAAAGCTATGAGAAAAGCTATTTTGAAAACAGGCAATTAATTATTCTGGTAGATGGTGATATCAGCGTAGACTCAGCAAAATTATCTTTAAGTGAAGCATTAGCTTCACTAGCACACACCTACTTAACCTCAGGTTATCAAGGCGTAATTTCAGCAATAAAGGCAGGTAGCTTTAATCTAGTGATTTTTGATAAGCGTCTCCAAGAGCTCTTTTTCATTAACGACTTTATTGGCTCTATTCCTTTGTATTATGCTCAAAATCAACAGAACATTGTAATTTCGAGCAATCCAAGAGCTATTTTTAAAACCGGTGTTATCAGTAAAACCATTGATATGACTGGTGTCGCTAGTTTTGTACACTTAGGTTATGGTTTTTCATCTCGACATATCACTAAAGAGTTAAACAAACTGCCCGCTAATCACTGCCTAAAATATAATCTCAATAACAAATCAATCGAATTACTCAAAGGAAATAATAACCTCTTTGAAACATTCCCACAACAACATGATTACCAAAAGAACGCCTATTCATCTTTAATTACCAATGCCTGCTCACGTGTAGCTGAACACTCGGGTAATACAGCCTCTTTTTTAAGTGGTGGTTTAGACTCTAGAATGGTGACCGCAGCTTGGCCAGCTAATAATAAATTAGAGCATTTTACTTATGGCGCTGAAGACTCAGCTGAAATTGAGTTTGCAAAAATGGTTGCTGAATTAAACCATGCCCCACTTCACCATTTAGTGCCCAAAGGGGACGAAGTAGCTGAAAAACTCGAGAACATTTTTGAATTTAGTGGCTTAGCTTGTTTCCCTGAACGCTATTATTTTGCCGAGATAATGGCAAAAAAAGGCTTTAACTCAGTAAACGACGGCTTCTTAATTGATGTTTTTCTTGGTGGCGATTTCTACCATAACGATAGTTATCTTTCAAAAAGAAGTAAAATAGCAAAATATTTGGGTTTATTCATTGATCAATCAACCAAGAATTACTCAACAGAAGCCATAGCTCATGCCTATTTTGATAGTGCAAATTTGGTGAAAAACTATAGTGTTTTAAAACAATATTTAGATGCTGATTTTATAGAAGCGATACAGTTTGAAAAACAAAATATTATTCATGATCTCTGTGATGAAATTAAACGTTTATCTCAATATACCGATTCTATTGCTTATCTCTTTCGCAATATTACCGCATCAAATCGCTCAGCAAACTACACATTAACTCAAGGAGTTAATGCTCGTCAGTTTTTAAAGATTAATTATCCACTCGGCTTAGATAAAGATCTTATTTATAAATCTTTAGAATTATCTCCAAGACATGCAGCATACCGCCGTGGGCAACTGAAAGCGCTGCAAGATAATTATATGAGTTACGCAAAAATTCCATATAGCCGTACGTTAATTCCAGCAACATACTCAGCAGCAGCTCATAAATGGGCATCCATTTTAAATGGTAAGAGCATTCATATTCCAGGCTTTAATTACCAGTATAAAAATAAAGACATTCAATTTAGCAATTGGGGTCAATGGTTTGCTAATACAGAATCATTAAGAGAACTGGCAAAATCATGGCTATTAAGTGGCGGAGTTACCACAACAATAAAAATAGATAGTTTCTTTGATGATGTTGCGAAAGGTAAAAAACAAGCTAATGGGCATATTTTTCATATTGCAGGCATTAGTCGCTGGTTGGCGGATAAATAATGAACGAGATGAAGAAATATACAGTAAGAGAATGGACACTAGCAGAATTTAAGGCAAATCGTAAGGCTTGGACCGAGCTACTACACTCTAGTAATGCCGACCCTTTATTTTCATCTTGGGAATGGCAATACTCATGGTGGACAGAAGGTAGTATAAGTAATAAAAAATTACAAATAATTGCTATTTACCACCTTGACGAGCTCGTTGCACTTGCTCCATTATTTACCTATAAAATACGTTTAAAACAGCTTTTGCCAATTACCATATGCCAATTTATTGGTTGTAATTACAATTTAGACAATCTTTGCCGAAGTGATAATCTTGATATTATCATCAAAAATAATACCCACATCACAAAAATATATCAACAGCTTTTAATTACCATAAATAAGCTAACTTGGTATGAGTTTAGAGTCGATGGAGCTAGTAGACACTCACATATATGGAAATTAAGCAAATTTAACAAGGCTAATACTGTAATTCATATTGAAAGAAAAATTTACAATTATATTGTCAAAATCAATGATGATTTTCATCAATATACTAGCAATTTTAAAAAGAAAATCAGGCAAAAAACTATTTTACATCGACGATTTATTGAAAATAATCAGCCTGCAGAACAACTAATAACTAGTAAAAATTCAGCTCATGATATGATCACTTCCATTTCAAATGATGATTATGGCAATTTTTTTTCAGAGCTTAATCGGTTAAAAGAAATAAGATGGGGTTCTCCTGTCTATGAAGACGAACGGCTAAACTTTCAAAATACATTTATTATTTACTGTCAAAACAGTAAATACTTAAAAACTACGTCAACAATGATAAAGATTGATGGAAAGAATCAATCTGCGTTTTATAGTATTCAAGCATTAGAACAAAACTATTTTTTACAATTCGCCTTCAACCCTGATTTTAATACTAAAATTTCACTGGGTTATATCCACTTAGGCCTTGTTATTGAGCAATGTTATCAAAACCAAGTTACTCAGCTTCAATTACTTCCTGGAGGTGGTCAAAGAGAGGGGTATAAACATCATTTTGCTAATCAAATTCAACCTCAATTAACTTACCGATTAAAAAGAGGAACGTGGCTATCTTTCTTTGAATTATTGCTAACAAAGATTATCTTACTTAGAAATAATTACCGTAAATAAAGGGGCGCTATTTATGATCAAAAATTCTGATAAAGCATTTCTAAATGTTTTACGTGGTAGTGCAATTACCACCATTGTTTTAATACATTTGGGGCTTTCATGGTTCTATTTACCATATTCTAGTTACATTATGACTACCGTACCCTTATTTTTCTTTATAAGCGGTGCTGTTTCTTACAGCTCATTTTTACGAGATAAAAGCAGTGCTCAAAATCTCTATAAACGTATTATTGCAATAGCTATACCTTATTACTTAGTTTTATTCTCTGCTTTCATTTTCACTTGGCTACTAAATAGAGATATTCCTACTTTTGATATAATGAGTATAATTAATTGGCTAACCTTTAATGTATCAGCAGAACGTGAAAGTATGCCGCTTCCATATGGTCAGGTTTGGTTTTTACACACTTTGTTTTTTATTTATATTATCGCTATTCCATATTTTGTTTGGGTAAATAAGAAACCAACTAGATTATTGTATTTGATGTTTTTCTCTATCTTTTTAACTTTATTACAGCAGAGTTTTGATATAGCAGCTCAGTTTAATTTTTTTTCGCATAATTTATATTCTCCTCTGTCCAATTTATGCTTCTTCATTTTTGGAGCCTTTGTTTTTACAAAGCGAGAGATATTTAATTCAAAGATCTTTGCGACCTTATCAATTTTCACATTTTTAGCTGCTTACTTCTTAAAGGACTATTTAAACTTAGAGACTGATCTCAATCAACATACTGCTTATCCTGATTTGTTTTATATACTATCGAGCTTTGCAGTAATAAGTTTAATCCTATTACTGCAGGGTGTAATAACTAAAATTATATCCATTTCTTCTTATCTAGAAAAATTTATACTTTTTATGAATAAACACACTTTTTCAATCTATTTAATTCATGCGCTTGTTTTATATATCGTTCATCATACAGTTATAGGTTCTATTGAAGGAAAACCTTGGCTTGCTTTAATGAAAATTGTACTGGTTATATTTCTCACCTGCATAGTATCTATTCCACTTACCTATACAACAAATAAAATTAAAAATTATATAATGATAAAAAGGTAATATTCAAAGTAATAGATAGCCTTAAACTCTAACTAAATTTAAATTATTATTTGATTAATGCCTCAGTATTCCAGTTATTAGGCAGTTCTGTCACAAAAGATTCTCTATGATCTAACCTTCCGCATCAATTCGAAGAAAAGTAATCTCGATTCCCTTGCATATTGATAGCTGCTGGGGCCTCATCGCGATAATCGCCTTGATATGAATTATATGCTGGCCCAAACTCTCCATATTTTAAGTTTGTTCAATTCAGGCTTATTCTCAATCATCATAAATTGATTACTCGCCCATAGACTATCATCTTTAGAGTAAGAACTAATAAATAACCAATTAGGTTTACTTTCTGGAATTTTTCCATAATGAAACCCAATAGGCCATCCAAAATCTAGGTGGCTTGCTACTTCAATTTTACTTTCATACCCTTGCCTTGCTTCTTGCGCATAAACAGCATCAAGTTTATCAGTTCAATTATTTGGCAAATAAACATTTCGCTGCCACTCTCATTAAAAGACCAAGTTGAATGTGTTTCATCATTGATACTTTCACAGGAAATTGAGCCTCATAATTAAAGTCTATCGGTCACAAATGCGGACCATCAAACCAATGCAGTTCCGGTATTGAAGAACCACTATGAATACGGGTTTAATTTCTTTCATAAACACCTCTTAAACAAAGAAGAATAAATTTTTGAAAATTATATTTCAATTACCTTATGTGGAGTTTTGCTGGAATACCAACCGCAAGTGAGTTATCTGGAACATCTTTTACCACGACGGCGTTAGCACCTATAATGACATTGTTACCAATCGAAATAGCCCCAATAACTTTAGCTCCAGCACCAACATAAACATAATCACCAACAATAGGCCAACCAGAAGATTTCCCTGCGCCTTTAGAACCAAAGGTAACTCCTTGGCTAATAGAACAATATGCGCCAAATTCACCACGAATAAATATTCCTCCATAATGCCCTATATAAAAACCAGGCCCTATTTTGCTAATTGGATTTAATGAAATCCCATACAATGTTGATAAAATAAAGAAGGTGAGGCGATAAAGAACTTTAAAAATATGTGAAAGTATAGGGACAGGAATTGCGTAGATGATTTTTCCTAAACGAAATAACAACACCATATGCAAGCCATGACAAGTCAAAAAATACAGCAATGAATATAAAAAAGAGCTTTCGCCTCTTTTTTCTACATGCACGCTAATATCTATTCGTGCATTTGACAACTCTTCTTTAAAAACTTTTAAAAACATAAGCTACTTCTCTTACAATAAGGAAAATGAGTGGAACGCGTAACGCCTATAGTTATGCATAATATTAATTTAATGCGCTATTTTCATTCCAATGTGTTGGTAGCTCAATCACGAAAGATTCACGATGATCCAACTTCCCTCCCCAGTTGGAAGAAAAATAAATACGATTGCCATGCATATTGATTGCGGCAGGAGCTTCATCACGATAATTCCCCGAGAATATATTGTAAGAAGGTGAAATACGCCATATTTTCGGATTCTCAATTTCTGGTTTAATTTGGATCATCAAGAATTGATTACCAGCCCACAGATTATCTACTTTGGAGTAAGTGCTAACAAATAGCCAATTAGGTTTATTCATTGGCATTTTTCCATAATGAAAGCCCATTTCCCAACCAAAGTCGACATGGCTTGCAACTTCTATGCGTTTCTCATACCCCTTATCTTCACCCTCTGTATAGATAGCATCAAGTTTGTCCGTTCTATTATTTTGACTAATAAAAAGTTCCTTACCCTTACTATCAAAAGACCAGCCAGAGTGAGTTTCAGTAATTGATATTTTTATAGGGACTTGAGTTTCATAATTAAAATCTACTGGCCATAAATGCGCGCCATCAAACCAAGTGTTTATATATTCTTTTCCTTTGCCACCGTATGCGACATCATCCCATTTCCGCCCCATATGAATAACCACTCCTCTTCCTGAGGGAGACATTTCAATCATATTAGGTCGATAGCTAAAATAGATTCTGTCTTTTTCAATATCTAAGTTAGTACCTGCCAGAGCTGGTGGCCTTAAGCTATCTACTTTACCTGTAGAAATCTGAAAATGTACAAACGCATCCACTAAATAAGTTTTAATACCTCTATCATTCTCACCATAATGGACCGCCATCCATGCCCAATGGTCACTGTCGTTAGAGCTATCTCCTTCAACATCATTATATATCTTGGTCGATTGTGGGAATTCTTTTGTAAAATCTTTAATTAATTGTCGAGTTTGGTTTTGTTGGGTTATGTCATCAATCACCCAAAACTTCATTCCTAAGATGTAATAAACACGATTTGGATATTCTGCTGTACCATGCCAACGGATTTCCTGATTTTCACCTATAGCTTTACCAGACGAATCCGTTAAAGCTGTGACTATTTTTCCGGTCTTACGATTAATCACCCAACTTGATGTAGAGTTACCCCCAAACACTAGTACGAATTCACCAGAAAAATTTTCGGGGCTATAACGAGAATAAACAATAAACGCATCATTTGTGCCATTCAGTTCGCTGGCATCTGTCAAACGAGTGATATGAGCTCCAGTGACTGGATCAATTCGAGTCTCTCCTTTATTTGGTGGTAATACACCATAATCAGGTTCAATATGTTCGTTTGTCATAACAAAATTAGATAACGAAACTACTTCAACATCAAAACTAGGTAAAGCAATTATGATGTCTCCACAATAAGCCATAATTTTTACACCATGATATAAACCTTTATTTTTAGCACGAGCGGTTCCTGTTAGCTCGCCGGTTGCTATGTTAAAGCTCATCCATTCGGGTTTATTTTCAATCGAAAAATTAATAATCAGTTTTTTGGGATTTTCTAATATTGGTGTGAATTTATACTCTTTGTCGACATTACTTGTTTTTGTGGGAGAGCCACTTATAGAAAAAAGTGATTGTTCAATTACTACTATGGAGAATGTACTCAACTTACTTGATAATTTTCCATCTGAAACTTGTATTTTTATATCAGAATAACTACCTAGCCATGTACACGTTGGGGTTCCACTTAATAAACCTGTAGTCGGATCAAATGAACTCCATGGTGGCTGATTTTGAATAGAAAATATTAATTGTTCTTTTCCTGAATAACTAACACTTGGTGTAAAGTTAAAGTATTCATTAAAGCCAATACTAATTTTAGGCGAACCTGCGATGGTTAAAGTAATCTCTTTTTTCGGCGAAGGAATATCTGGCTTATCACTACCTCCCCCACAGCCTATAAAAAATAGGCTAATTAAAAAAATTAATATTTTCATTTTCCCCCTTAACTCAAAACCATTAAGTATCATTTGAATAGCTAATCAAACAATTGATTATTTCTAATGATTAGAGTCAATTATAGCTAACAACTCTTTAGTTTTCGCATTCATTAGTTCAATATCACCGTCACTTTCCACATTTAATCGAAGTAACGGTTCAGTATTAGATTTTCGAACGTTGAATCGCCATTTATCAAATTGTAGTGATAGACCATCAACATCTTCAACTTTTATCGCCTGACTTAGGTATTGTGCTGAAATTTTAGCTAGAACGGTTTCTGTATTAGGTACAGTACGGTTTATTTCACCCGACGATGGATATTTATTGATGCGATCAAAAACTATTGAAGAAAGTGTTTTTCCTGATTGGCTCAACAATTCAGCCACCAATAACCACGGGATCATGCCACTGTCACAATAGTTAAAATCTCTAAAATAATGGTGAGCACTCATTTCACCACCATAAATGGCATTTTCTTTACGCATTCTTTCTTTAATAAAGGCGTGTCCAGTTTTGCTCTGAATAGCAATGCCATTGTTTTTTTCAACAATATCAATGGTGTTAAGCGTTAAGCGAGGATCATGTATAATTTTTTCATTCGGATATTTCTGTAAAAAAGCTTCTGCTAATAAACCAACAATATAATATCCTTCAATGAATTTACCTTGCTCATCAAATAAGAAGCATCGATCAAAGTCGCCATCCCAAGCAATGCCCATATCAGCTTTATTTGCTATTACTGCATCACGAGTTGACTGTCTATTTTCGGGTAATAATGGATTAGGAATACCATTGGGGAAGTTTCCATCTGGCTGATGGTGAACCTTAATGAACTCAACAGAGACTCTATTATCAATAAAATATTTTTCTAATGCATCAATCACATGACCAGCAGCACCATTACCCGCATTAACCACTAATTTGAGTGGTTTTAATGCTTTACTGTCTACATAGGTTGATAAGTGTTCAACAAACGGCGAAAGGTTATTTAACTCTCGAAAACTTCCTTTTGTTAAGCCTTCGATAAATTGATTTTTTTCTGCTAAGGCTTTTATCGTTAATAACCCAGTATCACCGCTGATAGGCTTGCTCTGCTCTCGCACAAGTTTTAAGCCGTTATAATCTTTTGGGTTATGACTGGCAGTTACAACAATACCACCGTCAACTTTCAAGTGCGCTGTAGCAAAATAAATTTCTTCAGTACCAGCTAAGCCAATGTCGATAACATCACAGCCTGCTGCCATAATACCTTGAGCAAGCGCTGCTTTTAATTTTGGGGTAGATAAACGAATATCACCACCAATAACAACTATTTTTGCCGAAAGATATTGCGCAAATGCACGGCCAATACGATAAACAATATCTTCGTTAAGCTCATCACCTAAACGTCCACGAATATCGTAAGCTTTAAAACAGGTTAACTCTATCATTTATTGTCACTCCGGCCATACTTGTCTTCAAAGCGAACAATATCATCCTCACCAAGATACGAGCC
>JBLIBL010000087.1:0-14075 GCA_047633355.1 Polaribacter sp. | reverse complement strand
AACCTAGAAAAATTAATTCAAGCAGGCGTTTATATCAGTCAATATTTAGGTCGTGTCAATGGTTCAAAAGTTTCACATGCGAAAGCAAATAGTCAAAGTTAATTTAAAAATCAATATTATAAATATGTAAAAGAGTTAGGAGTAATATATGTCGGGCTTTAACAAAATCGTATCTAGTTATGAAGAAGCAATGGCTGGTCTTAGTGATAATATGACAGTTATTGCCGGAGGTTTTGGTCTCTGCGGAATACCTGAAGGATTAATCGCTCAAATTAAAAAAATGCAAACCAAACAACTCACATTTGTTTCAAATAATTGTGGCGTTGATGATTTTGGTTTGGGTATTTTATTGCAAGGCAAACAAATCAAAAAAATGATTTCATCTTACGTCGGTGAAAATGCAGAGTTTGAACGCCAATATTTATCAGGCGAACTAGAAGTCGAGTTAACACCCCAAGGTACGCTTGCTGAAAAAATGCGAGCAGGTGGTGCAGGCATTCCAGGATTCTATACCGCAACCGGCTACGGAACGCCTGTTGCAGAAGGTAAAGAAGTAAGAGAATTTAATGGAAGAAAATATATTTTAGAAGAGGCTATCACCGGAGACTTTTCCATAGTACGAGCATGGAAATCGGATCGAATGGGTAATTTAATTTATCGCGATACCGCTATGAATTTTAATCCCGAAGCAGCAACCGCAGGGAAAACAACTGTAGTCGAGGTTGAAGAAATTGTTGAGAATGGCGAATTAAAACCTACGGAAATTCATACACCGGGTATTTACGTAAATCGTGTAATTCAAGCATCTTTCGAAAAACGAATCGAAAGAATGACGCTAGCAAAAGAAGAATAGGAAAACTGGAGAATAATATGTCATTAAATCGTGAGCAAATAGCGATGCGAGTCGCACAAGAACTTAAAGATGGCGACTACGTTAATTTGGGAATTGGTATACCGACATTAGTGGCCAATTTTGTACCAGCTGACATTGAAGTCATGCTGCAATCGGAAAATGGATTGCTAGGAATGGGACCCTATCCAAGCAAAGAGAATGTTGATGCAGATATGATTAACGCAGGAAAAGAAACGGTCACTGCAATTATAGGCGCATCTATATTTTCATCTTCACAGAGCTTTGCTATGATTCGTGGCGGTCATGTTGACTTTACCGTACTTGGTGCTTTTGAAGTGGATCAAAATGGCAACATTGCATCCTATATGATTCCAAAAAAATTAGTGAAAGGTATGGGCGGTGCAATGGATCTTGTTGCCGGCGCAAAAAATATCATCGTAACTATGACTCATGCAAATAAGCATGGTCAATCTAAATTACTTAGCCAGTGTACCTTACCTTTAACAGGTGTCGACTGTATCAATAAAGTCGTCACTGATTTAGCGGTCATGGAAATTAAAGACGGCGCTTTTCATCTTTTGGAAAGAGCGCCGGGTGTATCGGTTGAAGAAATTATTGAAAAAACCGAAGGACAATTGATTGTGCCTGATAGCGTGCCAGAGATGAAACTGAGTTAAACAGGGAAGTCTCAAGTTGCTCCCTTTTTTAACAAAAGAATGCCCCTTCCCTCCTGTTGAAACAGCATTGCATGAACCTGATGGTTTATTATGTGCTGGTGGTGATTTATCGACTAGCCGATTAGTATCGGCTTATTCAAATGGTATTTTTCCTTGGTATAGTGAAGGTGAACCTATATTGTGGTGGTCACCCAATCCGCGTACAATTTTTGAAATTGAAAACTATACCCCATCAAGAAGTCTCTGTCGTTTCGCAAAAAAATCGAAATGGAGAATCACGTTAAATAATGCCTTTGAAGAAGTTATTGAAGCTTGTGCAGAACCGAGAGCAGATTTAAATGGTACATGGATCACAAAAGATATTGTTGAGTCCTATATCAATTTACATAAAAAAGGTTATGCCCATTCGATTGAAGTATGGCAAGATAGCATTTTAGTTGGCGGGATTTATGGCGTTGCTATAGGTAAACTATTTTGCGGTGAATCAATGTTTAGTAGAGAATCACAAGCTTCAAAAATTGCGATATCTTGTTTAATTAAATATTTAGATGGCTTTGACTTCCCCATACTGGATGCTCAAATAAAAAACCCACATCTAACAAGTCTAGGTTCTAAGCAAATTGAAAGAATTGATTTTATTAGAATTGTAAATCAACAAATTACCCTTAAGAATGATAAAAAGATCTGGCAACCAAAAGCACTCAACATGAAAAATCTCGTAACCAGAAAATGAGCATTAAAAACAAACCTATCACATTGAGTTTTTTTGTAACGCCACCACATGAATGCGCCTACGGTAAAGACCAACAAGCCAGCACTTTATTTTTAACCCCTGAAATAAAACCACAAGAAGGTTTTTATCAACTGTTGATAGAAAAAGGTTTCAGGCGCAGTGGTGATCATATCTATCGTCCACATTGTGAAGGTTGCAAAGAGTGTATATCGGTTCGTCTCAATGTGAACGATTTTTTGCCAAATAAGCAACAAAAGCGTTGTGGCAAAAAAGGAAAACGATTCACCCAAAGAGTTTCTCCCGCAATCTATGATGAAGCTCATTATTTACTTTATGAAAAGTATATAGAGACTCGCCATAAAGATGGCGACATGTACCCTCCATCAGTTGCTCAATACAAAGACTTCTTATTTTGTGATTGGATGAACACTCAGTATCTAGATTTTATAGAACCAACTACTGGTAAATTGATTGCTTGTTGTGTATTTGATGAACTAAAAACAGGCTTATCTGCAATCTACACTTTTTTTGACCCTGAATATTCAAAATTTAGTCCGGGTCGTTTAGCGGTATTAAGCTTAATAAATAAAGCGAAATACGACAAATTACAATACGTCTATCTAGGCTATTGGATTAACTCTTGCCAGAAAATGTCTTATAAAGGAGAGTATCGACCGATTGAATGCTTTTCGAATCAGAATTGGGTTGTGTTACGTTAAAGTTCACACGAGCCATTTAATCCTCACATACTGCACGGAAAGTAAATGCTACGCGGTATGAAAAATTGAATACTCTCTCTTGACTCAGCTACTATCATATTTATTGCAAACAAAGAGAAATAGACTATACAACCACTTGTATTCAAATTTAGACACCATAAATATCATCTGTGGTAAAACCTACGAAAAACTACTTGAAGCAGGTCAGTTAAAAATCGAACTAAGCTGGCTTGACAATAAATTTGCAATTGACAAAATTAATCGTGTTATTTTTTTACTCTACTTTGACTACCGACAGTTATCCAATATCAAAATAGACCGATTAACTAAACTTAGTGCAGAGTTGTAATTTCCAAGCTAAACAGATTTGGACGGCGTATCGAAGTAAATAGATTTAATCACTGAATTGCTAAACTAGTGAGTAAATAGTCAACAAAATGTGATAAATTTGTGATAAATTAATATCGTATTAAGTCCATAATAGACACTCGACATAAGCAGTACACTTCAATTGAAATTTAACAGGATTAATATTATGAAAATCATTACAAGCCTTTTAGCGGTTTTTCTAATAATTGTATTTTTGGCTTATGCAGTAACACCACATTCGGCAGAGTTGACTGCTTTGCAAACCAATAATACTAATGATCTACAAGTTGAAGCTTCAAGCGCAACCAATCATTTGGATAGCATTGTATTAGGTGCTGGTTGTTTTTGGGGCGCTGAAAAAAGATACCAGGCTATACCAGGCGTTCTAGATGCTGTCTCAGGTTATGCCGATGGTAAAAAAGTTCGACCTAACTATCGCGAAATAACAAAGTCTAATAATAAATACAATGAGAACAATCATGCTGAAGTAGTTAAGGTTACCTACAACAAATCCATGGTTAGTTTAGAGACTATTCTACAAAACTATTTTGAAGGACATGACCCTACTCAATTAAACCGTCAAGGCAATGATGTGGGGACTCAATATCGTTCAACTATTTTGACCAATAGTAAAAAGCAACTAATGCTGGCCAATAAAGTAATTGCTGAATATCAAACTTTATTGTTAGCGGCTGATTATGGAAAAGTGGTTACTAAAACAGCTGATTTAAAAGAGTTTTTTCCTGCAGAAGAATATCATCAAGATTATTTGGTTAAGAACCCAAACGGCTATTGCCCAAACAATTCTACAGGTGTGAAGTTTAACAGTCAGGAGATTGAAAAAAGAATCGTTGATAACAGTAATTTGATGAGTGGTAAGCAAATTATTATCATCGAATCTGAAAATCATTGCCCTTACTGCGAAAAGTTTAAGGATGATGTTGTTAAGGCTTACCAAGGCACTGTTCCAATGAGTTTTAGATTGGCAAGTCAACTTAAAGGGCTCAAAATTAAAACGCCAACCTGGGCAACTCCAACCATTTTATTCCTAGAAGATGGTAAAGAAGTGTTTGGTAAACAGGGATATATGAAACCAATTGATTTTTATAAGGCTTTAGGTCTATTTAAACTTGGAAAGAGCGAAGCATTTAAGGTTGCATTTGATGAAGCAACCGACAGTCGTTTTTGCAAACAGTACGAAATATTTAAGAATACACCGGATGGCGTGTTTATTGATAAGTTAAGTGGCGAGCCATTATTTGATACTCGCGATCGATTCAATTCAAAAACAGGCTGGTTGTCATTTACCAAAGCAATTGATGGTTCAACTGTCGAAAAACCTGATCATCGATATGGTATGCGGAGAATAGAGGTGCGTTCGAAAACATCTAACATACATTTAGGCCATGTTTTTCCTGATGGACCGAATGGCCAGTCACGTTTTTGTATTAACGCCACCGTTTTAGAGTTTAAACCAAGAGCGGGCAATGCCATTTAACCAAACAGGTTAACAAGCCCTATTAACAATCTCAAATACTTCCCTTTTGTAATCAATACCTAGGTATAATGCGGCATATTTCTTAAATGACGACCTTAAATGACAACCAAAATGACTATTTTCGCTGAGCTAGGTCTCAACAAAACCATCCAGGCTAATATTAAAAAATTAGGTTACAAAACACCAACAGAAATTCAAGAGCAATCCATTGGTGCTGTTTTGTCTCGTGCTGATACCTATGCTATTGCGCCAACTGGAACTGGAAAAACCGCCGCTTATCTATTACCTATTCTTCAAGAGCTTAGTCGAGAAGATCACTCAGAAGATCTAGTTCGCCCTATTCGAGGATTAATATTAGTTCCGACTAGAGAGCTGGCTCAGCAAGTTGAACAGTCTATTTCCGTATATGGTAAAGATCTAAAATTAAGGACAATCGCGCTGTTTGGTGGAATAAGAATTGAATCGCAAACTAAACGTTTCAAGCGTGGTGCGGATATTATTGTTTCGACACCAAAACGACTAATTGATTTAATGAAAGCGAAGGCTTTCTCATTAGAAAACATCCAGCATTTTGTTATGGATGAAGCAGACCGTTTAGTGAGCATGGGAATTCAGCCACTACTCAATAAAATATTGGAAGCCGTGCCAAAAAAGAAACAAATGGTTTTGTTTTCTGCAACCGATTCAAAAGCATTAACTCTATTTAGCAAAGAGCATCTTAAGAATCAAAAATTTGTAAAAACAGAACAAAACCAACCCGCTTTAGAGAAGATTGTTCATACAATGTATCGAAGTTCTGCAAGAGACAAGACCAAGAACTTATGTGAGTTATTACTATTGCTTAACTGCGAGCGAGCTTTGATTTTTGTTCGTACTAAAATCGGTGTTAATTTGTTAACCGAGCGGCTTCAAGAAAAAGGCTATTCCTGCAAAGGGATCCATAACGAAATCCCACAAAAGAAAAGATTAGAACGTTTAACTGAATTTAAAAACAAAGAGTTTAAATTCTTAATCGCTACAGATATTGCGTCTAGAGGACTCGATATTGACGACCTTTATTACGTAATAAATTATGACTTACCAGTTAATAGCAATGACTATATTCACCGAGTCGGTCGTACCGCTCGAACTGGTTCCACTTCAAAACTAGCTTCCAAAGAAGTTGCAAGACAATCAAGCGGAAAGGTGAAGTCTCGCGCATCACAGCGAAATATTCAGAGTCAAAAAGCCGATGCGTCTTCTACTAAAAAGGCAAAAATAGTCAATGTACTAGGACATGCTTTTTCTTTAGTTACTCCGGAGCAAGAAAGGTTAGTGGAAAAAATATCTAAAGCCGTCGGTAAGGAAATCACCTTGGTTCGAATGCCTGTATTAAGAAAGAACTAGTCTAACGGATGGGAGGTGAGCACTCGCGTATTTAACCTATGGTGATATATAAATTCTCAACCTTATCTCTGGCCCATTGGGTTTTACGTAGAAATTTCAGTGATGATTTAATTGACGGATCACTCTTAAAGCAATTAATATTAATCCTCTGAGCCAGTCCATCCCATCCATAATGGTCGACTAATTTTGTAACCATCGTTTTTAGCGTTACACCATATAATGGATCGTTTGATTGTTCTTTAGTCATATCTATTACATCACCATATCTTAGTGTTTACTCAATATCAGGAGTACTTCTCTAATATAAAATAAGGAACGATTCGTTGATTATCGTAATCGGAATTAAAATAGTACTACAATATTTACTTAGATCTCTAATTTCCTAAAATATATATAACGAACAATGCAAAAAAACAACAACAATGCTACTGAATTTTGCTCAACACTTACGAATTAATCAAATCTTCAACTACTTAAAATAATAAAAAGGAAAAATATTGAGTCCTTGCTAGACTTAGATCAACACTTTTAAAAATAAATACTATCCTAAAGGTTTTAGCCGTTTTCTCTATTGACAATAGCTAACAATATGGCATTATTCGCCGCGACAGTAGACCTCACTAGATGAGAAATAAATATGAGCCAAGTTGATTTTAACCGCTTGATCTTAAAAGGAATAAACTCCGAAGGTAACAAGTTCCGACCAAGTGATTGGGCCGAACGCTTGTGCGGTAATCTTTGCACCTTTAGAAACCGGAGAATGTACTACTCTCCACTTTTAAGACCTGCAGTAATCGAAGGTATAAAATGCGTAATAGTGGATGCAAAACTGCATGATCAACATCCGGCGCTTTTACAGGATGTTGTACATTTTGCTCAAAAAAATGACCTCGTAACCGAAAAAGAACAATCAAACTAAATTTTTAAACATTTTCCTGTGTTATTTATAGCATTCTTCCAATAAAGCACTTAACTTTCATACCCAAATGGCGCTATATTAGATACCCGTTTATGATGTTTTATACTAAACAAACTAAATGAGTTTCAAAATCCAACTATTTAGACTAGCAATTTATGATAAGGAAATACCAATGAAACAAATCATTATCTTACTTTTCTCTATTCTTTTTTTAGCAGTATCTACAGATGTTTTTAGTGCTAACAAGGTTATGTTCAAATGGACTGATAATAAAGGAGAAGTTCATTATTCTGAACGGGCTCCTAAAGGTGTTGAATATAAAAAAATTACCACTCATGTTAATGAAAATGCAGTAACTAAAGTAGCGCAAGAAGCTGTAGCCGCAAAAAAACCAGATATTAGTAATAATTATAATAATTGGAAAGATGAAAATTGCACAATAGCAACACAAAATCTCGATATTTTAAAAAATACAGCTAGAATTGGCGTTGATGACGGTGACGGCGGTAAGCGATTAATGACCGATGAAGAGAAACAGGCCAAAGTTGATAAAATGGTTGCTCAACAAACTAAGTATTGTAAAAAAGAAGAATAAAATCGATTAACTGGCTATCGACAAGTCGCTTTGTTCATTCGCTATTGAATGATTATTCTTTGTGATTTTTTTGTTATGGTCAGAAACCTCTCTAGCATGACTCATTATTGCTAAAAGTTCGGCTTCCGCTGGCGCTACGTCACACGAATCTACAACTTCCTCGATACTCGCACCACGTTTTAGCAGAATACTCGCTTGATGGTAAGTTTTTTCTTGGCTCCCTGGTTGCAATTGGGTGATTTTATCAACTTCTGCTTTGGCAATTTCTTTACCAAATAAGTTCATTTTTCTACCAATTCCTATATTTCCGCTATTAATTGCTTTGATTTCATTCTTCATTTGAATGATCAGTTTGGATTGTTGTTGCTGAACGTTGAGAATTTTAGTAATCACCAAAAAACTAGCAATAACTAATATAGACTGGACGATAATAATTAAATTTGCACTAGTAAAGTGCTGAAATAGCCATGTTTCCATCATTTTACCTTGGTTTAAGTCTCAATTATTTAAAAAGTCCATATCATCCCATTCCTCTTCACCTAGTAGTTTATTGAGATCAACTAATATTAGTAATTGTCCTTCACGATGCGTAACACCCTGTATAAACATTGCCGATTCATCATTACCAACGTTTGGCGTTGAGTCTATATCCGATCGCTTTAAATAAACCACTTCTGCTACCGCATCAACTAATATTCCAATCACTTGATGATCCGTTTCGATAATAACGACTCGTGTATTTTCTGTAATCTCTATAGGAGGTAAACCAAAACGCTGACACGTATCAATAACAGTGACCACGTTTCCACGTAAATTGATAATCCCTAATACGTAGCTTGGCGCTCCAGGAACAGGTGCAATATCACTAAACCGCAATACCTCCTGTACTTCCATCACGTTGATACCATAAGTCTCATTCGCTAAACGAAAAGTGACCCATTGTAGGACGGCATCATCATCTGAATCTTTCTTTTTACTTACACTTTGGTCTGCACTCACGACAAAAATTCCTATTTTTTCGATAAAAGGTCAAATATTTGTCGGTAATTTTCTATTTAACCTCAATTAATCACTTATTACAGCGATCATGATAGATAAGGCAATATTTATACCAACTAAAATTTGAATGCAAAGAAAGCCTATTTAAAATAACGTCCATGGCTTAAACAATTAGTTTTAATAATTTTTCTTCTCTATAAATATAGTAAAAATATAGGATTTTGCGCGCTTATTTACAAAATAACTTCTATTTAATTCAAGTAGGAATTTAATTTAAAAGCTTGAATTGATAAGAGGACATATCATATGGTTATAAAGTAAATCATTATCTTGACCTTAAAAGCTTAACCAAGTTATATTCCCCACAAGGCAAGTACATGCCATATTAACTAGCATTGAAAAACTTAACATAATTTAGAGCTTGAATTGAAGAAACAATGAATACTAACCAATCAATCAATATAAACACTTTACCTTTCCTAGTGATTGCTAGCATGAAAGGTAATTGGTGGCTTTTTCTTTTAAAAGATGGGATTTAAATCAGTTTATAGATATTTTACAATGTTTTAAAACAACCTTAAAACCCGCTCTTAGCGGGTTTTTTTATGTCCATGGATGGACGGTATTCAGTAATGAGCCATGGATGGCGGTACGGTTATGTTCAAGGATGAATGGACTAGCTGTCTACATATTAACTAGGACAAAATAATGATTATCGTATTAAAATCAAAAGCAACAGAAGCAGATGCACAAGAAATATTATCCGTTATAAAAGAGGCAGGTTTAAAACCTTTGTACATGCCCGGAGTTGAACGAATAGTACTTGGAGCATTAGGTGACGAGAGGATTCTTGCAAACTTGCCCATAAGTGCTTACTCCTGTGTAGAAAGCGTAAAACCGATACTGACAAGTTACAAACAAGTTAGCCGAGAAATGCAAAGCCACGATAGCCAAGTTGATTTTGGCAATACAACAATTGGCGGAGGCAAATTTTGTGTTATCGCAGGACCTTGTGCAATCGAAAATAAGGAGCAAATTTTTGCATCAGCTGGGATTGTAAAAAAATATGGTGGTATGGGGCTACGAGGTGGTGCATACAAACCTAGAAGTTCGCCCTATAGCTTTCAAGGATTAGAAGAGGAAGGTTTAAAATTAATGCAACAGGCTGCACATGCAAATGGACTACCGTGTGTTTCAGAAATAATTGACGCTAGTTTGGTCGACAAAGTAGGACAATATATTGATGCGTTTCAAATAGGCGCTCGAAATATGCAAAATTTTCGCTTATTAAAAGCGGTTGGAGAAACACAAAAACCAATTATCTTAAAACGAGGTATGTCCGCCACAATTGAAGAGTTACTGTTAGCTGCTGAGTATATTTTTAATGAAGGTAATCAAAATATTGTAATTTGTGAACGAGGCATTAGAACCTTCGAAAAAGCGACGCGCAATACACTTGATCTCAATGCTGTCGCTTACATTAAAACTAAAAGTCATTTACCGATTATTGTTGATCCATCGCATGGTACAGGGATTAGAGAACTAGTTGCGCCAATGTCGAAAGCTGCCGTTGCTTGTGGTGCGGATGGTATTATTGTTGAAGTTCATAATAATCCACAAGTTGCGTTATCGGATGGTATGCAGTCATTAGATGAAAATGACTTTGAAAAGTTGATGAAAGGTCTTCTTCCTTTTATTAAAGCGGCTGGTAAAGTTTTAGCTTAGTTATTCTTATAGAGTAAAGCAGAACGGATAAATTGAAATGAGTCTAATTAAAAATAATCATAATGCTGACAGTCCTTTGGTTAAATCTTTAACCCGAGAGCTAGACTGTCAACTTGATCCTGTAACACTTTTTGAATCTTGTGCCGATGGCTCTAAAAATTTAATGACTAATCGAATTTTGTTGGAGTCCTGCGAGGTTAATACTCGACAGAATTTAAAAAGTATTATAGTCAATAAATCAGCGATAAGAATAACTTGCAACAAAAACAAAGTACATTTAAGAGCATTAACTAACAACGGAACCAATGCCTTAAATTTAATTGAGAAACATTTAGCTATTCATGCAAGGAAGAAAAAACACTCGGATTTTAAATTAGATAAGGTTAATTCTAATACCCTTAATATTAATTATTTAAAAAAAGTTCAACAGAATATTGACATTGAAGAAAATCAGCGATTATTAAATATCACAAATATTGATTGTTTACGACAAATTAATCAGCTGTTTTTTAATAACAGTCAAGACAATGAATTTAAGAACTTTCTTTGTGGATTATTTTCTTTTGATTTAATTGAGAATTTTGAAGAGCTACCTGAAGTACCAACATCACTGAACCAATGCCCAGACTATGTGTTTTATTTGGCAGAAGAGCTGTTAGTTGTAGATAATGAAAATCAGCATCTACGCATTTACATGAATGTCTTTTCAGGTGAAAATCAAAAAAACATCTATTATGATTTATCGAGAAAAATTGAAACACGTATTCAACAGATACGCCTCACTGAAGAAGTACTTAAAAAGCCGAAAGATAATATTAATTATATCAACAAACCATTAGATAATGAGTTATCAATCAATCAGACGGATGAAAAATTTATTGATTGCGTTAAAAAACTCAAAGAGCACATAATTGATGGCAACATTTTTCAAGTAGTTCCATCTCGTACGTTTTCTTTAAAATGTAACAATGAAATATCCAGCTATAAACACTTGCGAGAAAGTAATCCAAGCCCTTATATGTTTTTTATGCAAGACCAAGATTTCTCTCTATTTGGAGCATCACCTGAAAGCGCGTTAAAATATACCCGTTCTAGTAACGCTGTAGAACTTTATCCAATTGCGGGTACTCGTGCTCGTGGAAAAACACCGGCTGGCAATATTGACCATGACTTAGATAAGCGATATGAAATTGAGTTAAAGCTCGATCAAAAAGAATTGAGCGAACATATGATGCTGGTTGATTTAGCTCGTAATGATATTGCACGTATATCAGAACATGCCTCCATAAAAATTCCTCGACTCTTAGAGATTGACCGCTATTCGCAAGTGATGCATTTAGTCTCTTGTGTGCAAGGAAAATTAAAAAATCATTTGGATTGTTTTCACGCCTATCAAGCCTGTATGAATATGGGTACATTAACTGGAGCGCCAAAAATAAAAGCAGCGGAGCTTATCAGGGAAACTGAAGGCGTGAGAAGAGGAAGTTATGGCGGAGCTGTTGGTTATATCAATTCATACGGCGACATGGATACTTGCATAGTGATCCGTAGCGCTTATTGCAAGGACGGCATTGCACATATTCAAGCTGGTGCTGGCGTTGTTTATGACTCCGACCCAGCTTCTGAAGCTCGCGAAACAAGGCAAAAAGCTCAGGCTGTAATTAATGCTATTCAACAAGCAAATAAAGAACAAACAAAATGAATCAAGTCAAAAACAAAACAAATACTAATAATAGTAAAGCAGAATTATCTGATTATAAAATCATCATGATCGACAACTTTGATTCTTTCACTTATAACTTAGTTAACCAACTAGAAACATTTGTTAGCGAAGTGAAAGTCTACCGAAATGATACATCGATTGAAAAAATTGAAGAAGTCTGCAAGCAAGAAAAGAGCAAAATTATGCTAGTTATTTCTCCAGGACCAGGTTCGCCAAATATGGCTGGAAATGTTCTAGCACTGCTAAATTCACTCAAAGGAAAATATCCTATACTAGGTGTTTGTTTAGGTCATCAAGCGATTATAGAAAGTTATTCAGGTACTGTAGGCCATGCAAAAGAAGTTGTGCATGGGAAGTCGCATCCATTGGAAATAACCTCATGTGGTGAGTTTTTATTTAATGGCATCACTCCATTTTCAGCAGCTAGATATCATTCATTGTCAGCAACTACGATACCAGAAAATTTTGAAATTCTGGCCTATTGTGACGAAGAAGTAATGATGGTGAGAGAATTAAAAGATAAAGTTTTTGGACTACAGTTCCACCCAGAATCCATCTTGACACCTAACGGTTCTGAGTTAATTAAAAGAATATTAACAAATTTAGTCAATTAACTGACTTAATCAATTAAATTATACAGAGAAAACAAGGTTTAGATCATGCCAAATTTAATGCTAGAAAAACTATATGAAAATAAATCATTAAGTAGTCAAGAGAGCTATGCTATTTTTAATAAAGTCATTATTGGTGAGCTGAATTCCTCATTAATCACTAGCCTATTAATTGCACTAAAAATAAAAGGCGAAACACCTCTAGAGATTGCGGGCGCGGTTAAAGCCCTAAAAGAAAATGCAATCAGCCTACCTGAATCAAACCAAGTTGTTTCAGACACGTGTGGTACAGGTGGTTCAGGAAAAAACACCATTAATATTTCGACTATGGTCGCTTTTTTTTTTTCTGAGTAAGGGATACCAATTGCAAAACATGGTAATCGTTCTATATCATCACAGTGTGGTTCAGCTGATGTATTAGAGTCTTTAGGGATTAATTTAAATTTATCTCCTGAGCAAGCTAGTAACTGTTTACAAAAAACTAATTTTACCTTTCTTTTTGCGCCAGCTTATCACCCAGGTGTTAAGCATGTTATGCCGGTTAGGAATGCTTTACAAACACGAACTATTTTTAATCTTTTAGGCCCGTTAATTAATCCTGCCTCACCAAAATATCAATTAATGGGAATCTATTCAAAAAAATTATGTTTTGCGGCCGCAGAATCATTACGACTGTCTGGTTGTCAAGGTGCCATGGTGGTTAACAGTGGCGGATATGATGAAATCACTTTACATCATGAAACTAATGTTGCGGAATTAAATAATGGTGTCATTACAGAATATCAAATAACACACAAAAATTTTGGATTGCCCGAGACAAAAGCTAGCGATATATCTGGGCAGACACCTGAAATAAATAAGAAAATATTATTAGATGTTCTTTCAGGTAATGTTAAGAATGAAAAAAATCGAGCTATAGCCTATACGATAGCGGCTAATGCGAGTGCTCTTTTGAAAATAAATAAACAAACAGATAACTTAAAAAATGGCGCGGAAAAAATTATGAATCTTCTAGAATCTGGAAAATGTATCAATAAAATTCGACAGGTAGCTAAATTAACCCAAGAATTAAGTACTGATATTTAGGGGCCATATTATGAGTGATATATTAAATAAAATAATCAAACACAAGAGATTGGAGGTGGATGAGCGCATAAAATCACGCTCATTAGAGTCAATAAAGGAAAATATAGAACATTCAAATCGAAGTCTTTTTTCGAGCATTTATGAAAAGTCTATCATCAACAATCTACCTGCTTATATTCTAG
>JBLIBL010000086.1:0-14215 GCA_047633355.1 Polaribacter sp. | reverse complement strand
ATAAAGTTCAAACACTTCTTTCATCGAAAGAGTAATCTAGCCAGAGTTTGGCATTTATTGAAGAAAATATCAACTGGTCAAACCTGTAAACGAACGTTTGAATGACTTTTTATGTGAAAAATTAACACATATGATGGGAATAGAAAGCTTTATCAACTAAAATACCCTGAATTAAATTCTAATAGTTTATTTATATGAACAAAAAAGCTATCTTATTGTGTAATTTGGGATCCCCAGACCACCCTAACGTTCCTTCCGTTAGAAGGTATCTCAATCAATTTTTAATGGATCCAAGTGTTATTCAACTACCTTGGTTGATAAGACGAATAATCGTTAGCCTATTTGTTTTACCAAAAAGGCCAAAGGCCTCTGCTCATGCCTACCAACAAGTATGGATGAAAGATGGCTCTCCGCTAGTTGTACTTTCCAAAAAGCTCCGCGAAGCTGTGCAAAAACAAGTAAAACACCCCGTTTATATGGCAATGAGATACGGCAACCCAAGTATCGAAAGTCAAGTTTTGAGAATTGCCGAAGATCAATCAATCAAAGAGATTTTTTTTATCCCCTTGTATCCGCACTATGCAGAAAGTACTGTTAAAACCTGTATATTAGAAACTCAAAGAGTCATCAAAAAACATAGACTCAATTTAAAATTAATTATCAAGGAATCGTTTTATGATGAACCGGGCTATATAAACGCGTTGGTCAATAGTAGTTCTATTCATTTATTTGAAGGGCAGGTTTCAAAAAATGAGAACATTGATTCCCCGCACCTTTTATTTAGTTACCATGGACTCCCGGAATTACATCTAACCAAAATTGACCACACAAAAAATCACTGCCTCAAGAAAAAAGGATGTTGTGAAATTAAGTCAGAAGCTCATAAAACATGTTATCGCCATCAAGTTTTAGAAACCACCCGATTGTTTGTCGAAAAAACGGGACTTAAAAACGATCAATACACCGTCGCTTTCCAATCTCGTTTAGGGCGAGCAAAATGGTTAGAACCAAGCACAGAAACAAAGCTAAAAGAGCTGGCGGAACAAGGAGTGAAAAATATAATTGTTTTATGCCCGGCTTTTGTTACTGATTGTTTGGAAACGCTTGAAGAAATAGCCATCAGAGGAAATGAAGTTTTTCAAGATGCTGGCGGTCAATCCTTAAAGTTGGTACCTTGTTTGAATAATTATCCTGATTGGGTTAGTTTGGTTGCTAGTTGGTGTAATGATGAAGATCTTGATACTCAAAAAGTTAGCAATATCAAAGGTGAGATAAATGGCTAAATATAAAACGGATATCTCAAAAGAAACAATCAAACAGGCTGAAAAAATGGCCAAAGCAACACAACGCCCAGGTCAAACCAAAGAACAAACAAAATTGATTGCTCAAGGCATTCAAAATGGCATCGATCAATATAAAAAACAGTATAAAATAAGAGCTAGAGAGCTAAATAAAAAAATAAAAAATATCAATAAAAATAGCTTTCAACTTGATGATGAAAAAATTCACAACAATGAGTCTAAACAATTTACTAAAAATCAATGGATACCATGGTGTTTACTTGTTATTTCTTGGGTTTGGTTTCTTATCGATTATTCGTAATATCTGTATTTAATCTATTCAATCAGATTCTTTTTGTATCTCGTTTTTAGACTTCAAACCAAAATGCCGATAAGCGGAATCCGTTGCCACGCGGCCTTGAGGCGTACGATGGATATAGCCTTGTTGAATTAAAAAGGGTTCAAGTACATCCTCTATTGTATCTCTTTCTTCGCTAATAGCTGCAGCTAAAGAGCTTAATCCTACAGGTCCACCATCAAATTTTTCGATTATTGATAAAAGTAATTTTCTATCCATATTATCAAATCCTTTTTGATCAACATCTAACAAATTAAGCGCTAAATCGGAAATAGGTTTTGATATAGAGCCATCTCCTTTCACTTCTGCATAATCTCTTACTCTACGGAGTAAGCGGTTGGCTATTCTTGGCGTTCCTCTTGAACGCTTTGCGATTTCTTTTGCGCCAGCCTGATCGATAGGTAAGTTGACGATTCTTGACGAACGCTCAACGATGGATGTTAGATCTTCAACATTGTAAAACTCCAACCTTTGAACAATGCCAAATCGATCTCTGAGTGGCGATGTTAATAATCCAGCTCGGGTTGTCGCACCAACTAATGTAAATGCCGGTAAATCAAGTTTGATTGAACGCGCTGCAGGACCTTCTCCAATCATAATATCAAGTTGATAGTCTTCCATTGCCGGATATAATATCTCTTCAACAACGGGACTTAAGCGATGAATTTCATCGATAAAAAGGACATCATTTTCTTCTAAGTTAGTTAATAATGCAGCAAGGTCACCTGCTTTTTCAAGCACAGGTCCTGAAGTGTGCCTAATATTAACATTCATCTCTGTCGCAACAATATTAGCTAGAGTTGTTTTACCTAAACCCGGAGGGCCAAAAATCAATACATGGTCGAGCGCATCTTGACGTTTTCTTGCGGCTTGAAAAGCAATGTCCATTTGCGCTTTGACTTTGGGTTGACCAATATAATCAGCCAGTGTTTTAGGTCGGATAGCTCTATCAACCTGTTCATCCGTGGTTTGAGTAGTTGCGCTTATTATTCGGTCGGTTTCTATCATTCTATTTCTGTCATAAGAAGAACTTAAAAATTGGTTTAAACCAGCAGGTTAACTAGGTATATGAGTAGTATAAATAATTAACTGACTAAAAGAAAGAACGCAATTCCAAAAAGATTCATTTGCTATTGTAGCTGCGCCATTCTTCATCAAAATAACTGACTTGTACAAATATATCTTCCGTTACCCCATAAGACGTTGAAATTCGAAAGCCTTTTGTCCAAGTTGCAAACCACCAATCATCGTCATTGAATGCTGCTACTATCGCATCTTGCTCAATACCTTGATAATGCAAATTAAATTGCCACCCACCAGGAATTTAATTATAACCCAAGACAAGATTAACACGTTTCATTTGATTGTTCTCATCAACTGCAATGTTTTGACCCGCCTCAAAACCTAATGAAATAGATTGATTAAATAAATCAAAATTCATTGTTAAATCTAACATTATGACTTCAAAATCTATTCGTAAAGCTTCCTCAGTATTGGTTCTTCTTAAATTAAATTCTCCATCAATCAGATTTTCAGTATTGGTTATATTTATTGCTTAACCACCGTAAGTAAGAAATAGAGAATCAAATCCAAATGTATGGTGCAGGTTTATATAGTTGAGCGTCGTCTCTTGATTAAAAATATGCTCAACCTGACTACTACCGAAAGACAAATCAAATCCGGACTCAGTTCCAATCATCCAGTGATTGTTATAACTGACTCCTCTAGTGACAATGTATTTGTCCCACACCATCTTTGATAATTGAGATGCCATATAGCTTTTACCAATCCTTAAAAAGCTACTGTTACTAGAATGATGGTCTGAAAAATTCCAATCCAAATAGAATTGATCGACATCGAGTGTATTTGACTCAGAATTATCCAAGTTAATTAGACCATTACAAAGACCGAAACTTTGTAGATGATTTCTTACATATTTTTAAGCGCATGACGAATAAGCGATGCACTAGGCAATGTATCATCTCCAACCTTATTGATAGCCTGACTTGCCGCTTGGTGTTTATATCCCAATGCAACTAATGCACTTATCGCTTCTTCCACATTCCCTCTGCCAACGAGAGGCATTTCATCATTCAATCCATTATTGGTCGAGGGAATGGTCCAATCTTTTAAACGATCTTTCATTTCAATAATTAATCTTTCAGCCGTTTTTTTTCCTACTCCTGGAATTTTCACTAAACGGCTCACTTCCCCCTGACGAATATTTTGCACAAACTCTACGGCACTCATTGAGGACAATATAGCCAATGCTAACTTAGGACCAACCCCATTCACTTTTATTAATTCACGAAAGAGCGAACGCTCCTCAAGACTATAAAAGGCAAACAAGGTATGTGCATTTTCACTCACTGATAAATGAGTATGCAAAACTACAGCGGATTCTACTTCAGGCAATTTATAAATCGTATTCATTGGCGCTTGGCATTCATAACCAACGCCATTCACATCAATCAATAAAAATGGTGGTTGCTTTTCTAACAAGGTACCTTTCAGTCGTCCGATCATTATTTTCTCTTTATTTTATTAGATACTATTTTGATTGTTACTTCAATCAACGTAAACGCCCGCGATTTATTTTTTTCATACCCGCTTGATACAAGGCACTTTTCATAGCATGACCATGACAAATTGCAACAGCTAAGCCATCTGCGGCATCAGCCTGTGGTGATGCACTCAAATTTAATAAACTAGTCACCATATGTTGAACTTGTGATTTGTCAGCAGCGCCCGTTCCGACGACGGCTTGTTTTATTTGTCGCGCTGAATACTCTGCAACTTGTAAGGCATGTTGAGCCATAGCAACCATAGCCGCACCTCTCGCCTGCCCTAATTTTAGCGCCGAATCCGGATTTTTGGACATAAATACTTGTTCGATGGCCGCTTCGTCAGGCTTGTACTCCTGTACAACTTCTGAAATACAGTCAAAGATTTTATTAAGTTTATCCGATAAAATTCCATCTTTAATTTTAATACAACCACTCGCAATATATTCAATTTTTTGCCCCTGCATACGGACCACGCCAAAACCTGTGATACGTGAGCCGGGGTCAATACCTAATATAATTGACATAAATTAAACCTGTTCGTAAGCCTCTGCCGGAATTTCGACATTGATATAGACGTTTTGAGTATCGTCTAAGTCTTCTAAACGATCGATCAATCGTAAAAGCTTAACAGCTTGGTCCAAATTTAATTCTGTTTGAGTCGAAGGTAACATCGAGACATCCGCATCTAAGGTTTTCAGATCTTTAGCTTCAAGTGCTTCTTTCACAATTACAAAATCGCTAGGCGCGGTTAGAACTTCAAAAGAGCCATCATCATGGTTAATAATGTCCTCAGCTCCCGCCTCTAAAGACGCCTCAATTAAACGGTCTTCATTAATATCATCAGAAAATATCAACTGGCCTTTTTGTTCAAATAAATAAGCAACTGAACCAGAAATGGCAAGTTCATAACCTGCTTTAGAAAAAGCCAGTCGAACTTCTGCAACGGTTCGGTTTTTATTATCAGTTAAACATTGAACCAAAATTGCTGTGCCGCCTGGTCCATAACCTTCATAGGTAAGTTCATCATAGTTATCACCTTCTGTATTTCCTGCGCCGCGTGCAATTGCCTTTTCAACGGTATCACGCTTCATGTTAGCGCCAAGTGATTTATCGATGACGGCTCTTAAGGATGGATTATCTTCGGGGTTGCCGCCACCATTTTTAGCGGCCACAACAATTTCACGAATTAACTTAGTAAATACCTTTCCTCGTTTTGCATCTTGCGCCGCTTTCCGATGTTTAATGTTTGCCCATTTACTGTGACCTGCCATACAAATCCCCCTCAATCCCCCCTTCAAAAAGGGGGAGGTCAAAACCTTTTCTGACGACTAAACTTCCAGACTTATTCTTAATTAGACTTATTATTAATTAGCCTATTCTCAATCGGATTTTTTCTTAATGACCGTCTGAATTGATAATTCTTCCAACTGTTCGTTAGAAACGTTAGAAGGTGCTGAAGTTAATGGGCAATTGGCACTAGTCGTTTTAGGAAAAGCGATTACATCTCGAATAGAATCGGCACCCACCATTAACATCACTAATCGGTCAAGCCCAAAAGCAATCCCGCCATGAGGAGGGCAACCATATTTTAACGCTTCTAATAAAAATCCAAATTTGTCATTCGCTTCGTCATCTTCAATGCCCAAAATATCAAATATTGCAGATTGCATTTCTTGTTTATGAATTCTGACAGAGCCTCCACCTACTTCACATCCATTTAAAACCATATCGTAAGCTTTCGATAATGACTCTGTTGGTGCAGATTTTAATTGTTGAATATTTTCTTCTTTAGGCGCGGTAAATGGATGATGAAGCGCATGCATTCTGCCACCATCCTCATCAAACATTGGGAAATCAACCACCCATAAAGGCTTCCACGCATCGCACACTAAACCACGGTCTTTTGCCACTTCTAATCTCAATGCGCCAAGTGTATCCGTAACGACTTTGTTTGAACCGGATCCAAATAATAATATATCGCCTGCATTCGCTTTTGTTCGCTCCAACATTTGATTAACAATATTATCGTCTAGGAACTTAGCGATAGGAGATTGAACCCCTTCTATTCCTTTACCTATTTCTTTTACTTTAATCCATGCCAATCCCTTCGCACCATAACGACCAGCAAATGACGTGTATTGATCAATTTTCTTTCGACTTAACTCGGCACCATTGGGCACGCAAATTGTAGCCACACGGCCATTCTCATCATTTGCGGGGCCGGAGAATACTTTGAATTCAACGGATTTAAGTAAATCAGCCACATCGACTAATTCGATGGCTACTCTCAAGTCAGGCTTATCGCTGCCAAAACGTTTCATCGCTTCAGCATAAGGCATTCTTGGAAACTCACCTAAATCGACATCAAGTGTTTTAATAAATAACTGATGGATCATTTTTTCCATCATTTGCATGATTGACTCTTCATCCATAAACGATGTTTCAATATCTAACTGTGTAAATTCAGGTTGACGATCCGCTCTTAAATCTTCATCCCGGAAACAACGTACCACTTGATAGTATCGGTCAAAACCACTCATCATTAGGAGCTGTTTAAACAGTTGTGGCGATTGAGGCAATGCGTAAAAAGCCCCTTTATTCACTCGGCTTGGCACCAAATAATCTCGTGCGCCTTCTGGAGTGGCTTTGGTTAATATAGGTGTTTCAATATCAGCAAAATTCTCAGCTTCAAGAAAATCACGTAAATTTTTAGCTACCGTGTTTCTGAATAAAATTCGTTTTTGCATTTCCGGTCGACGTAAATCTAAATATCGATACTTCAGTTTTAACTCTTCTGAAACTTCCTCTTTTCCATCAATAAGAATCGCTGGAGGAGCTGATGTATTAAGTACTTCTAATTTGTTCGCTAAAATCTCAATAGTACCTGTTTGCATGTCTTTGTTGATCATATTTTCAGGCCGTTTACGAACCAGCCCTGATAAAGAAACCACAAACTCACTTCTTAGCTTTTCGGCTTGTGCAAATATCTCCGGTTGATTGGGTTCTATCACGACTTGGACTATTCCACTGCGATCGCGAATTTGTAAAAATATTAAACCGCCTAAATCCCGCCTTCGGTGAATCCAGCCTGCTATTTGAACCTTTTCGCCTTCTGAAACGGATAATAAATCGCCGTTATAATGACTTCTCATATTTCTGCCTTATTGCTAGATTAAAAGTGATTTCAAGCACTTTAGTTTCCATTTTAATGATCACTTAAAAACCGCGTATGTTACTGGATATATGGGATAAAGTCGATATTCAGTCCCGTTCAAAACGCTGGAAAGTTACTTTCTGCAAATAAACAGGGTTATTAGCGAATATAATTCAACTTAAACTGGAATTATTTGCCATTCTATTCTACGTTTTAACTAACCCATTTTATTTTCGACCTTTAAAGCTAACCTTCGTTTTGTTAACTTATTGGCTAAAGAACTAGAGTCAAAATTATGAATCATGATCACAATGCCGCAGAAACGTTTATATCCGTTGCACATGTCGCTTCAGAATTATTTAAGGCTCAAGCAATTGCTGAAGAATTATCTATCACATCTAAAAATGCACGAGCTTTAGCTGTTAGAGCCGGCTCAACAGCTGCGGGCTTTAATGAAATCACTCGCTTTATTGAAGGGCTATCAAAATTAACCATTGAGGCTGCTAGAAGCGTCAATACTATAGCGATTTCTCAAACTAAAATTGCAGCAACTCTATTTAGGACTGGTGGATTTATAACCCGATTAAACCGAGTTAAATATGAACCTAAAGAGGGACAAATCGATGAAATAAAGACTATTTCAGACATCGTACATGATGAACGTAAAATTTTAGAAAGAAGTATATCAAGTAGCTTGAGAAATTTAATCGAACAACTTGATGAAACTAAAATGGAATTAAGAGCAACTCAAGTCGTCTCGGTTGTTTCAAGGGTGGAAGCATCTCGTGCCACGGAAGAGTTCCAAAGCTCTCTTAATGCCGTAGCGGATAAAGTATCCAATGCAGGCGATCGCATTAACTCACACTTAGAAAGCGCACGTCGCCATTTATCCCATGTGCAATATTAATCCTATAAAATCAATCCTATAAAATCAATCCTATAAACGATGTAGAATATTAATTAAAGACAACTAATTAAAGGACAAACAATGAAAGCCATATCACTATATCAAGAAGGAAGTCACCAATGGATTTGTTTTGGAAGAGACCCTGAGCGAGATGAAAAAATTATAGATACTAATCAATACATGGTGATGAGTAATGACCAAAGTATTGTTCTAGACCCAGGAGGCATTGAGCTATTTTCTCAAATGTTAACTTCCGTTTTAAAATATACGTCATTAGAAAACATCACCGCCTTATTTGCATCGCATCAAGATCCCGATATTATTTCTTCGTTAGGTTTATGGGATCAATGTTTGCCAAAAGCAAAATTATACTCACCTTGGATTTGGGAATCTTTCATCAAGCATTTTGGCATGAACAGTATCCAGTTTGAAGGAATTCCTGATGAAGGTAGTGATTTTCATTTAGGTAATACCACCTTAAATTTTATACCTGCACATTATTTACATTCATCTGGTAACTTTAATGTTTATGACAGTAAAGCAAAAATACTAATGAGCGGTGATGTTGGAGCTGCTTTAGACAAAGACGAAGCACCATTTTTTGTTGAAGACTTTGACGCTCATATAGCTAAAATGGAATTTTTTCATCGCCGTTGGATGCCATCTAACAAGGCCAAAGATGATTGGATTGCCAGAGTAAGAAAACTCGATATAGAAATAATGGCACCACAACATGGTGGACTATTTAGAGGTGAAATGGTGCAAGAATTTTTAAATTGGTTTGAGCGGTTGGATGTAGGTATTGCGCAAAACAAGTAAAACTTGAAGTTATCTTTCACAGACACAATGAAAGACTTTACTAGCAAAATATATCTAAATCGCCTATTCTTATCGGCCTAAAAATTAAAACTCTATTAGGTCGTTAATGCAATTTACAACAATAGGACTAGGCGCTCTAATCGTCATTTTTTCAGTTTACACTCTCTATTTATCAATAAATAAACCCGACAAACAGATCCGTTTAATCTACATGCAAAGTAAACTTGGGAGTTTTTTGGGAACTTTTTTACACTCTTTAGTCTACGTGTTAATTCCTACAATTTTTGCATCGTTTATGATTAATGCAGGATTAGATGGGATTACAATTACTAGTTTTATTACAGAGTGATAGGCGCATGTTCACGGATAATAAGTTGGACATCTTGATTACTCAGAACTTCTATCGTTAACCAGTACATATGATTACCAACAAGTATGCTTAATATTGTGAGTACTGATTGCTCACTTTTCACAGAAAAAATTTTCATTTGTAATTTATTGATGATCATTACTGTAAACGTATTATAAGTGCGCATTAAAAATGCCATTCGCTAATGACCGAAATGTTCGACTTGTAGTCATCGAGAAAGTTATCGTGACGACCGCAATGTGCTATTTTCAGACAGTGCAGCTATCGTGATTATGGAGCTTAAATTCCTTGATAGCAGCCAGTCAACGCCTACTTAATAGTTGGCTATAATGTAAACGAAGCCAAACAGCCAACTGTTTTTTGTACTTGTTTAATTTCTTGTTATGTTTTTACTACACCAGATTAACTGAATAAACCTGATAGCCAGTCAAAAGTTAAAACTGTCGTAAAAATTTTTAGTCCTACTAAAGCTATAAATAGCAGCGATAGAGCTATTTTAACTTTAATACTTTGAATATTATTCCAAAAGAGTAATTTAGCTTTAAACTCACTCTTTAGCTCGTTGATAGAATCTTTCATATAAAGTCCCTATTATTCATGAATAGTTTAAATTTAAAACTAAAGCGCGATGGACACATAACGCTGATTTTTGCAGATGATGACAGACGCAAAGCGACTGTTAGCAATCTGCAACAACGTTTGATTATAGCTGATATTAATTATATTGTGTCCACATACGTAATATCTTTATGGCCATTTTTTCTTCTGAAATTTGATAAACTAACCAATACTTGATATTAATTCTTCGTGAATAAGCTCCGCTTAAATCACCTACTAGTTTCTCATACGGGGGTGGTGTTTGATTAGGATTATTCTGTATGATTTCAAGCAAGGTTTGAGCTTTTGGTTTTAGGCTTACCGAGGCTAATTTTCTAGCGTTTTTGCTTGCTTGGTGAAAAAAAGTTCCCACATTACCAGTCGAGGTCCTTTTCACAATCCGTTAACTCTGTTGATATACCTTCTCGAATCGACACTCTCATTCCAGCAATGGATAGCAAATAAAGACTTTCGTTGACTGCGCGCCAATCTTCTTCCGCTAGCAAAATAGCATTACCTCTTTTGCCAGTGATCAATACAGGTTCATGGGTTTCCGCAGTTTCATCAATTAGGTTGTACAGATTTGATCTTGCTTCAGTTACATTTAAAGTTGACAGAATTCACCTCTCAACAATTAACGTACGCTATTACGTGTTTTCTGTCAATTTTTTTGATAGACACTCAAAGTTTCAAGTATTAGTAGGTCATCATCGACTATTAAAATTTGATAAACTTTAGATAACTCGATATTGTGATAATTATTCATGTTCAGATGAATTAGACTCCTAGCATATCATCTGAAATTTATTGTTCTATTATTAAGAATAGACTCGCTCTGGAGTATACCCGTGTTTTAATCGACTATTTATGACATCAGACTAATAATTTCTATTTTTTACCTGCTATACTATAATTAACTTATTACAGTTAATTATTAAATTGGTTTAAATACAGTGTTTGTCTTATATAGGGGATTTTTATGACTTTAGGTGATCAAGATTATTCTGAAAAACGTGAGTTTATCAGAATGTTTATCAATGCACCGGTTGATTATGCTATAACAGGTAGTGACGACTGGAAATCAGGTATTGGCAAGGATCTAAGCGGTGGTGGGCTCTCATTCATGACTCAAGATTCTTTGTCTGAAGGTGACAAGGTTGATGTTAAGTTACGTCCTATGAGCACTGTAACGCCTCCACTTGAAGCAAAAGTGACGGTAATTAGAGTGGATGCTGAGGAAGATGGTAATAATACAATTTCAACTAAGATCGATCGAATTAGCAATTAAAGAATAATCGTAACTGTTCAGCGAAATAAAACAAGAAAGTGCTAGGTCGAGCATAAAGGGTCACACATTGGTTAGGTAACGATTTCATTCTGACTTATCTTTTTGGTCAGAATTCTTCTTTTTCTACAAACTTACACCAATTGAAATACCAATCGCGATACCGGCACCAATATTACCCATTGCACTACCGATAGCGACTCCAATGCCAATAGCAACCCCTGCCCCAATCATTGTTTGATTGTGTTCGCTTAATCATCTTCTTTTTTGGATCAGAACTCAAAATATTCTCCTTATTATTCGTTTTCAATTAGTCTCTTCTAGCTACCTAACGTTGCGCTCTGCGGAAATTTAGGAGAGCCAGCGAGTAAATTTTCGGTAGCAGCTCCTTATTATACGTTACTACCTTTTTCAACGTAGGTCGCTCAAATCTTAATAGCCACTTTTAGTGGTATTAACGAACGTCTAAATTTAAAAAATAACTAATAAGTCACTTCTTTCTTGGTCGAATTCTCTTAATCTATCTTTAATATCATTCGAGAATATATTCCCTTCAACACAGAGCCATCGAAGTTGTTTAGCGTTTGCTACCCATCCAATTAATGCCTGTCCGCCTTTTTCACCAATACCAGATTGCACGAGTCCTATCTCTGTAATCGTTTGAGGTAAATTTTTAACTAAAATCAAAACACCCTCATCGCCTAAATTTGAATTATAACTCATACTGAAGGATTGCAACGAAGGGCCCCCATTTTCATGTACGGTCTTTATTGCTTCTGCTATTGATTTTATCTGATTAAGGTTTAAATCGGCATCACGCAAATGTAAGTCATAACTTGATTCACTATTTTTTAATGACAAAAGTGTTTCAGCTACTTTGTTACTGACTGGATTGTTAGTTGACCTTAGAACATTAATTAGTGGTTTAATAATCGCCTCTTCTTTTTCTAAAAGTGAATTATTTGCAAATACTTGCATTGCAATTGAAAAAATAAACAGAAAAACCGATACGGTTTTAAGTAATGTTCTTATAGACGACCTTTTCATAATTCATAATCTCTATAGCGCCTTTATCATTTGCGTTTTTGTTTTTTTTGTAGGGGCGTTTTGGAGTAAAGTGGCGTAGCCATCCCAAAACGGAGCGTAGACAAAAGCGTCAAATGGACAAACTTGTTATACGTTGTTTACCACATCTTGCTGCTCTTCTTTGCACGAGTCAACGTATTCTTCCATACTAGAAGCTAGCTCCATCTCTGAAATATCCGTTAAACAAAACTCACCCTCATGATCAGTGATGTAAATAGTCTCGTCGCTTATACTAAGATCTACAAACAGAAAATCTCCAAACCCATCATGACCGATTGCCAACAAGTGACCCGGCCAAGGCCTACCGAAAAAACCATTTTTCCTAAGGTCAAAAAATAATAAAAATAATAAGTGACAGTCACAATATAGACATTTTTGCACAAAAGGTGACATACTTACGGAGTCTGATTGCTGGTTTTTGTTATAGTTCTGCGATTTGCGAAAGTGTTTCTGGATGGCTTTGCACTAAACGTAAAAGAGTAGTCGCTTGCCCATTTGGACTGCTTCGCCCTTGCTCCCAGTTTTCTAAAGTTCTTGATGATGTATGTAAATATTCTGCGAATACACCACGAGACATATTAAACATTTCTCGTATATTTACGATTTCACTCGGGGACAAGCAAAAATCTTCATTGTTTTTAACTTTAACAGTCCTCAATGTGAGCTTCCCCTCGGAGTGTTGTTTGGCTTCTGATAGTGCAGAAGACAGCTCTGAAAATAAATTACGTTTGCTCATTAACCCATGCCTCCATAAAAATTTTAAGTTGACCTTTTTCTTGAGGTGTTAAATCCGTCATTTCATTCTTTGCATAAATGATTAACAGATAAAAACGTTTAAAACTATTCAAGTAATAATAAATTACTCTAGCTCCACCTCGCTTACCTTTACCCTTTGAAGCTACTCGAACTTTTCTTAAGCCGCCTGTGCCCTGAATTACGTCACCTTTAGTAGGTATTTTCAGCAACACATTTTGCAGCTGCCTATACTCTTCATCAGACAAATAGTTAGTTCGATTTTTTTCAAATACACTTGATTCAACGAATATTCCTTCCATTCGTCAAGTGTACGCTAGTTGCGTATAAAAAAACAATAGGTGAGATGATTTCAAAACTATAACGCCGCAATAAGCGGCAAAAAATTGTTGGCTATAATGTGAACGGAGTGAAACAGCCAACTGTTTTTTGTCCGTTTGATTGCCTTGTTATATTTTTAAAGCTACAATGTACGACATTACCGTACATAAATAGTGAGCTAATTATGAATAGCATAAGCGTAAACCAGTTTAGAGACAACTTAAAAACATATGTTGAACAAACTGTTAGTGAGCATGAACCAATTAAAGTAACCCGACGCGCAGGCGAAGATTTTATTGTAATGAGTGCTGATGATTGGGAAAGAGAACAAGAATCATTACACATATTGCAAAGTAGCAATTTGATGACGCAAATTGCAGAATCAATGGGCACTCATGAAAGTAATAAAGGCTATAAACCAACAAAAGAGCAATTAGATGAGATCACTAGTCTTTGAAGGTAAAACTTGGCACATTTACGAGCAATTAAGAGAAAAAGATAAAAAACTTCATAAGGCCTTATGCAAACTTTTAAAGGAAATGTTGCGTTCAGATCCCGCTAGTGGATTGGGAAAGCCAGAACTACTTAAACATAATTTATCTGGTTTATGGTCGAAGCGTATTTCTCAGAAAGATAGACTCATTTATAAATATGATGATGACAATGTCTATATTTTCGCCATTGGTGGACATTACGACCAACATTAGAAAAATATAAC
>JBLIBL010000085.1:0-14354 GCA_047633355.1 Polaribacter sp. | reverse complement strand
CTAAGTTATATACCATGAAATACGCAGGTTTGGTTTATCATGCAAGCCTAAAACTTTCGAAAAAAGATGATCGTACTGTTTGCAGTTTGACTACTTGAGGTCTTTAAATAAGCGTGGTTTTCGAAAAATAAAATTCAAATCAATATTTAAAAGTAAAAACAACTAAAAGGATACAGAGCATGAATAATCGTTTTCAGTTATTGATATTATCTACATTATTTTTTGTTAGTGTTTCAAGTTTGGCTGACAATAATACAGATTTGATTCTTATCAATGGGAAAGTTTGGACTGGCGATGCGAATTTACCAAACGCTGCAGCCATTGCGATTAGCAGCAATAAAATTATTGCAGTCGGGGACAGTGAAGAAATTAGTAAACTAGCTAATTCGACAACCAGAGTTATAGATTTAAAAGGTAAAAGAGTTACACCCGGGTTTATAGACAATCACACCCATTTTAGCGAGGTTTCTGGTCTATTGAACGCAGTGCAACTGAGGGACTCAACGAGTCGCGCTGAATTTGTAAAACGAATCGAAGAATTCGCTAAAACGATGGTGAAAGGCAATTGGATGTTGATGGGGGTTTGGGATCACGAAGCGTGGGGGGGCGAGTTACCGAAAGCAAAGTGGATTGATAATGTGACGAGTCATAATCCTGTTTATCTTTGGCGCACCGACGGTCATATGGCGTTAGCAAATAGCGCGGCTATGAAGTTAGCTGGTATCGATAAAAACACTATGGATGTAGTTGGTGGAGAGATTGTAAGAGATAAGTTGGGCAATCCAACAGGCGTTTTCAAAGATGCTGCGATGGATTTGCTGACAAAGGCAATTCCAAAATTATCGGTCGAAGAGCAAGCTTTGTCATTTAGGAAAGGGGTGGAGCATGCGATTAGTTTTGGTGTTACCCAAATTCATGATATGGGAACTTGGGATCATCTTAACGCTTTTAAACAACTACATGACGCCAAACAATTAAAAATGAGAGTGTACAGTTTTGTCCCATTGCCAACTCACGAAAAGCTTAAAAATTATGTGCAATCTAATGGGCGAGGAAATGATTTACATCGTTGGGGCGGTTTAAAAGGTTTAGTTGATGGATCTTTAGGCAGCACCACCGCTTGGTTTTATAGTGCTTACAATGACGAACCGGATAAGTTCGGATTTCCAATTTATGATCTTAAAGAATTCAAAGGTTGGATAGAGGCGGGAGATATTGCTGGGTTAAACGTTACAATACATGCAATCGGTGATCGAGCCAATGTTTGGCTGTTAGATAGCTTTGAAGATATAGTAAAGAAAAATCCTAAGAATGTTCAACGACGTTGGCGAATAGAGCATGCTCAGCATCTCACCGAAGACTCAATTACTCGCATGAATAAATTATCGGTGATCCCCTCAATGCAACCTTATCATGCAATTGATGATGGCCGTTGGGCGGAAAAAAGAATTGGTCCGGAGCGAATCAAAACAACCTACCCATTTAAAAGTTTGTTTGACGCAAATGCTAGAGTCACTTTTGGTTCAGATAGCCCTGTAGCTCCTATGAATGTGATGCAAGGTATTTACGCAGCGGTTACTCGCAGAACAATCGACGGCGCCAATCCTAATGGTTGGGTGCCAAGTGAAAAAATAAGCGTAGAGCAAGCACTTAAAGCGTATACAGTTAATAACGCATTCGCCGGTTTTCAAGAAAATAAGCTAGGTCAATTAAAAAAGGATTTTCTCGCTGATTTAGTAGTTCTCGAACAAGATATTTTGAGCATTCCAGCTAATCAAATAAAAGATGTCAAAGTTCATATGACTGTTGTTGATGGTATTATTGTTTACGAAAAAAAGTAGTAAAAAAATGACTTTTTCGAATTGTTTAGGAAAGAGCTTTTCTCTTTCCTGCAAGCTAGAAGCCTTGATCTCTGATCGGACGGGATTAGTGTTTTTACGATAATTCCGCAATTTTTCTCTATGGGAGGAGCATTCAACGAAGGAACTAAAAGGTTGAAGATTGTTAAGCGGCTGGAAACCTTGCTCAAGCAAAAAGTAAAAAGTAAAAAGTAAAAAGCAAACAAGTAACTTAATTGGAGTTTTCGATATTTACCACAGCAGATCCATATGACAACACCGTATGTCACTTTTTATGAAGGAATAACCAGAACCTTTAATGATTTTCAAACGCCTATTATCTCAAGTTATCAAGAGAATGTTGAACAAGATGGTATGAAAGGAATTGAAAAACATTATCAGCAAAGAGCAAAAAATATAAAATGCTTGCAGCTGTTCCTAGCCAAATCATCCAAAGTTTAGGTGATATCTTCTTTTTTGATGGGCAAAAAGATCAAGCAATAGCGCTGTTAGAAAATAATATAAAGAGCAATCCAAAATCAATTAATTCTCATTATGCACTTGCTTCATTATATGAAAAAAATAAACAACCAAAGAAAGCACTAGAGTATTTTAATAAAACACTTAATTTAGCAAAGCAACAAAATTCTCCATTTATAGGATATATAGAGGTGAAATTAATAGAGTAAAAAACCTTCAGTAAATATGGAGTGTAAGAGGAGTATTCGGAATCAAATCTTACGTCGTGTAGGTTGGATACTCATGCAAGTTGCGGGTACATTAAAAGTATCATTGATATTACCTGAGTGGTTTGATAGCGTCATTACCGCAGGGCTATCCCGTCATTGCGTGGGAGCTAGAACCTGCCCCACGAAGTGCATTGGGTATGTACTCACCCCAAACAGAAAGCTTGCCCTGTGAAACGTTGTGGGTATTGTCGCGCTTCCTATCATAAGCTTCACTGGCGACTATCTCTCATCAATAAATCTAACTTTATTTGCGCTTTCTTTGGCTTTGCTAAGTCTACAATTTCAATCATTTCACATTCGTCCCTAATCATTTCAGAAATAAGACTAGGATAATGTCGGCAATCTTCAGGTCTATTCAAGTAAATACTGCAGGTATATTTATCTGGAGCATTCGAGTATCTTTTTGGTGCGACTTCGAGAAAGGGGCATTTTTTTAAGCTAGCACCAGATTTTGGATCGAACCATATTTGGTAATCTTTAACAAACTTGAATATATCAGGTTGAAATACTTCCCACAGGTCAATTTCTTCTTTTGTCGCAGAAAGATCACCACCTCCGTATTTAATACAACATTTGCCGCACTGATTACAATCTTTCATAATTTGTTAATTTGCAGAATGTGATATATGTATTCTATCAAAGGCATGATATATAAAGTAGATAGCATACTATTATTTCAAATATACCCATCCCACCTCAGGATGCATATTTCAGTGTTCAGCTAGGAAATTTGAACAAGGCGCGAGTCGAAGGGAATGGCTAGTCCTTTCCAAGACTTGTAACGCGGTTCAAGTTTTCTAGCTGAGCGCCCGGAGGGCAAGGCTATAAACAGCCATCTTCTTCGTTAAGCTATTTTCAGCTAGAATGACTAGCCCAAAAATCACTTGCCTTAAATATGGCTGTTTCTAGCCTTGCTGAAACATGCATCTTGAGGTGGGATGGGTATAGGTCTAGTGTAATAATCTACATTGCGACGGCATCTATAACTTTTACCATTCCGCAAGTATTGATAGATTCTAAAAAATAATCAGGTTTTTTAAATTGAGAGTTGTTCAACAAAGCGACACGATCTCCAACCCTCACTTGTGAGGGCTTAAAATTGAGGGGGAATGCGGTTGCTTGATTATCAAATGTTTTAACCACTTCAACAAGCCCAATTGGAAAGTTTGAAATCTTTCCATTGTTTTCTTGATGTATTGAAAGGTTATCGCCTTTTATAAATGGAGTTGCTACAGACTTAATAAAAAACTCTCCGCCATTTATTTTCTCAATCGTGGCAAATTCATTTTTGTTTCTCAAGTATCGCAATGATTCAATAATTAAATAATTATTCGCCGCGATAAAAGCCTGTGCAGGTGTTGCACTGATGTATTGGGCTAGATTTTTGTTGTCATTAATAAAAGGCAAAAGAGGTTGGGGTGATAAATTGACATCGCATTGGGTAAGCTGTGCTACTACACTTTTAGACCAAGGAGATGAGGGTTTATTTGCCGACTTTATTTTTAAGGTTAATTTCACTTTACTCGATTTTTTAGTATCCAACCATCGGTCAACTTCGTCTTTATATTCTTGCCAAATATTATTGTCGGGTGCGTATGGATGAGGATGTTTATATTGCTCGATGACGAATTGAAATTGGTAATCCCCAAGAACCTTTCTTTTTAACTCAAATTGGTAACTTGATTGGATCAAACTACTTGATAATATATTGATTTCTATTGGAATATTTCCATGGTTAAAATACTCAGTATTCTCAGAACGATTTTCTATTGGAATACCTGAGAAATTTTGTATGGGTAAAAGATTAATTCTAATAGGATCAGTATTGGTATTATTCCAAAGAATATGTGTATAACTGGCTGCGTTTTGATAAGAGATCTTATTAAGGTTGCTTGCAGAAACCAAGCTTAAGTTAGAAGCAAGAATCAAAATAGTGAGCAGCATGCTTAATATGGCATTTTTAGATGAATTCAGCATATCCCTTGTACAAATATTATTAATTAAACCTAGTTAGGTTATCGGTAATTCAAATGCTATCTTTACTTTAAGCTCAAGATAAATCCGATATAAATCTAGCTTAAATCAATTCAGTATCAACATAGCAAGCTATCTGAAGTCATTTGATCTAAGTAATCAAAGGGCTATAATTTTAAAGCTAACTTTTTACGCCTTTCTATCACAAGTTTTTGCATTGGATCAGCCTTTGGACTATTAGTTTTTAAAATTCTAATTTTTTCACCTTTTAACAACTCGACAAGCTCTTTTTTAGTAGGCTCTACCACCTTGTTTCCACTCGAATCCGTAAAAATATAGCGTTGAGTGGTTCTTGATATCAGCATTAAAGATGCTTCAACCCAGCGATCTGGGGTTTTTAATACGGCTACTGATGTGCCTGTACCCAAACTCTTAATATCGCCTTTCAATTTAAAACAACGCTTTGCCTCTACTTGCTCTAACTCAACTATTTTATTACTTTCTATTTGCTTAGCATCAATGAGTTTTTGATGCTCTGCCCTTTGCGTGGCGATAGCTAATTCTTCCACCTGTCTTTTTTTGTCTTCCTTATCTTGATCATCTTGTCTATGTTTTGCCATTCTACGCATAACTGCAAATCTCGCTCTTTCTTCCGCTTGTTGCTGCTGTTTTTTGTTAATAATTTCTTGTTGTTTAAATTGTGTGTATTCTAACTCTAGCGTTTTTAACTTGGTGGTTAACTCTCGTGTTACTGAACGAATCGCATGGGAATATCTGATTTCCACATTTAGCAACGTTGGCGTAAGTGTATTTAGCAGTTTTGTCTTGTCTGCAAATTCAATGGTTGTCACAAGTTCACCAGAAAGGTTAGAAAAATATAATTTTTCGGTTAAACGGTTAATCATAAAAAGCTTACTTCTAGATTTATTCCCATCAATATTGAGAAAATACCAGCCATTTTCCTCCAAATTTTCGATATCAAAACAAGATAGTTCTTTATCATCGGTCTGTTGCCAGGTTAAAAAGTTATCTTTTTCATATTCCTCATCCGAAAAAATATCAGCCGAAATAATCACATCAAGTCGGACTCTTTTACCATCCAGTTTTTTTCTATGAAGCTCTTCCGCCTCCAAGAAAAATGAATTCACGTATTCGTTAGCATCACCGTTATCTGTAAATAAGTTATAAATTCTTCTCATAGTATCGGGAACATCGGCTTCAAAACGTTTGTTATAATTTGAATCACCGTAAGGACAAGTTAAACTCCATAAAATAGTATCCATGTCGGTTAACAGTAGTTGGCATTGTTTGCTTTGATTCCCGGATTCCAGAATAATTTTGTGCAGAGCAATTGATAGTTGTTTCTCAAAAAAATCGAGTAAAAATATCGGTATTTCATCACCTTCGATCTTTGACTTAATCAATTGAGAAGTAAACTGATCCGCTTCAATTTGTCGGGATGATTTATCTATTTTAGCTAATACCTTATTGGTATTAATGCTGGCTTTTTCTTCAAACCCCGTAATGTAGTCGTCTAATTTTCTATTGGCGCTTGCAAAAACTTTTATATTCACTAATTCCTTAGAGGCTAATCTGTCTGTCAGAAATTCGATGGCATGAACAAAATAGTTAGCTAGTTTTCCAGCACCTTGGTCAAAGTGATAACCGATGTTAACTAGTTTTTCTAAAAATAATACTGCATGGTGTTTATGGTTATCTAAAAAACTTAAGTCATCCAAAGCTAAACGCGTAAAAGCGAGCTGTAGGCTATTTAAAATATGATAAAAACGGGGGTCAAACTGTGTACTAATTCTTAAATAATTAAACAGCATTTCGACCACTTGTAACGCGTTCTTTTCATATGCCGCGATGGGACGTTTTGTAATTTCGGGTATTTCATTAAGCATTGTTAAAACGGATAGTTCTGCTGTACGATTTTCTATAATTCTATTAGCTAGGCATGACAAAGCCATATTTAGTTCTTTCGGACTAATTAAATTTTCGCGCCAATCTGAACTTCGAGATTCGTAAAAGATCTTCTCTTCAAGGCGACGATTCTGCTTAAGTATATTTCTAAGCTTCCTAGGCATGCAACTTTCTTCCTTCTATAAGTCTATTTAATATAGCTGTTTAGTGGGTATTTTCAACTTTTGAGTGAAAATTTCTAACATATTTGCTTAATAATTTAAGTTAATGTGAACTAGGTCAATGGCGCGCGTTCACTCGCTTAGATGATTAGTTATAATTGAATGGTCTAATCAGTAGCAGTTAAATTTTGATTAACGGATAAAAGCGGTTAGAATAGGCTAAATGTGTAACGATTTTGTGCTTTACTAACACGCATAACACTTGAATTGAACAGAGATTTGATAACAATATGAATTTTTTAGAATTTGAAAGACCTATCGCAGAAATGGAAGCTCAAATAGAAGAGCTTCGCTTGATGGGCAATGATAGTGAAATCAATATTAGTGAGGAAATTGAACGTTTACAAATGAAGTCTAAGGAATTAACTGACCAGATTTTTTCTAAGTTAGATGCATGGCAAATTGCACAATTAGCAAGGCATCCGTCAAGACCATATACAAGCGACTATATTAACTTAATTTTTACTGATTACAATGAGTTAGCGGGCGATAGAGCGTTTGCGAATGATTTGGCGATCATCGGTGGACCGGCAAGACTAAATGGTGCGCCAGTGATGATTATTGGTCATCAGAAAGGGCGAGATACAAAAGAAAAAGTTGTTAGAAATTTTGGAATGCCGCGTCCGGAAGGCTATCGTAAAGCGTTACGATTAATGGAAATGGCTCAAAAATTTAATTGGCCGATTATTACTTTCATTGATACTCCAGGCGCTTATCCAGGCGTTGGAGCTGAGGAACGTGGTCAGAGTGAAGCGATAGCTAGAAATTTGCGAGAAATGTCCCAATTGACGGTGCCAATTGTATGTACGGTAATCGGCGAAGGTGGTTCTGGGGGTGCTTTGGCAATAGGCGTTGGCGATAGGGTCAATATGCTTCAAAACAGTACCTATTCGGTTATTTCTCCCGAAGGTTGTGCGTCAATTCTTTGGAAAAGTGCAGATAAGGCGAAAGACGCGGCTAAAGCCATGGGAATTACGGCTAGGCGTCTTAAAAAACTTGACCTAATTGATTCGATTGTCGATGAACCTCAGGGTGGCGCTCATAAAAATTATCCCGCTATGGCTGATAGTTTAAAAAAGCAAATAGTCTCCGATTTACAGGAATTGAAAAGTTTAAGTAAAGAAGAACTATTAGAAAAACGATATGAGCGATTGATGTCTTTTGGTGTTCAAGAAGGCTGGTAAATCTATTAACTAGTATCCATTAAAACAATTTAAATACGGAGGCTTTATGCATAAAATTGAATCCTCTTTGTTAAATTTTTATCAAAAATATACTCTCAACTCTGATAATTCATGTGAAAAGTCTAAAGCACTATCTATTGCCTATAGTGGTGGCTTAGATTCCAGTGTTTTATTATTTGCGAGTAAACAGCTATTAAATAACAATCTTGTTGAAAAAATCCAAGCTCTACACGTCAATCATGGTATAGAAAATGAATCCGATAGTTGGCAATCGCATTGTGAATCTGTTTGTGAAAAGTTGTCTATTAAAATTTTATGTAAAAAATTAAATCTTTTGACGTTTTCTCATAAAATCAATGAAAACATTGCAAGAAATGCTCGTTATGAGTTTTTTAAATCCAAAGTTGAACAAGGTAGTCTTATTGCATTTGCACATCATCGAGATGACCAAGTAGAAACCTTATTATTTAGACTGTTTCGAGGAACTGGGATTGCTGGTGCAGGAGCCATTCCACAAACCAGAAAATTAGGTAACGCTAGAGTCATTAGACCTTTTCTAAATATTAGCAAAAATGAATTAGTAGAATATGCGGAAAAAAACAATTTATCATGGATCGATGACCCTAGTAATCATAGAAATCAATACTCTCGAAATATTATTCGGAACAATATTCTTCCTATTATACAAAAAACTTGGCCAAAGGTTTTTGATAGCTTAAATAGCTTTACTCATATTGCTCGCGAACAGAATAGCATTCTTCAAGAAGTTGCAGAAAGTGATTTATTAGGTCATTCTTTAGAAAATAAGCGTCAGTTGTATCTGTCTAAATTTATAAAACTTTCTAATGCTAGACAAAAAAATCTTTTACATTATTGGACTGCAAGTGTTTCTGAAAATGAGTTTTCAAGAGCAACTTATCAAGAGTCAGAAGAGCTTTTAAAACAGTTAAATAATTTGTTGTTAGGGAAACACGCTGATAGTACAAAACAATCTAAGTTGAATGTTAAACTAGGAAACCATCGTATAAGACTTTATGACGAGAAATTATGGTTATGTTCTGATTTAGAGCCTGTTAAATTAGACAAGATAATCGATTGGAACGATATAGCAAACAGTATTAATATTTTTAATAATAGAAAGATATTTGTCGTGAACTCTCATGCTAGCACTGATAAAAGTGAACTTTTGATTAGGGCACCGAGAGACAATGAACTTGTGAAAATTAGACCTCGAGTTGGCGGAGAAAAATTAAAACCACATTATCGTGATAAAACTTGTGATTTAAAGAAAATATATCAAGAATTAAATCTTCCTTATTGGGTAAGAGAGTGGTTGCCGATTATATATTACAACAATCAAATTGCTTGCGTACCAGGTGTGTTTGTTAACAGAAACCTACTAGCTAAATCAACTGATACTGCAATTGAATTTTTTCTAACCAAATAAGTAGATAACGCTATGAAAAAAATACAAAATTACATTAATGGCGAATTAATCGCTCCAAAGAATAATCATTATATTGATAATTACGAACCCGCAACCGGACAAGTTTACTCTTTGATTCCAGAGTCTGATAAAGACGATTTAGAGCATGCGGTGCAGTCCGCTGACAAAGCCCAATATGATTGGGCGGATATGCCTAGTGAAGATCGGTCTATGTTATTAATGAAATTAGCTGACGCAATTGAAAAAGCCAGCGAAGAGCTTGCGAAAGCAGAAGCCATTGATAACGGTAAACCAATAAGTTTTGCTAGAGCCGTTGATTGCTACCGAAGCGCCGCAAATATTCGTTTTTTTGCAAATGCCGCAACGCAGTATTCAAGTGAATGTCATGATATGGGAAATGTCGGCGTTAATTATACCTTACGTCAACCTATTGGATTAGTTGGATGTATTTCTCCTTGGAATTTACCACTTTATTTATTCACATGGAAAATAGCTCCAGCACTAGCTAGTGGTAATTGCGTTATTGCTAAACCTTCTGAAATTACGCCTATGAGCGCTTACATATTTTCAAGATTATGCATTGAAGTCGGAATGCCAAAAGGAGTGATTAATATTCTTCATGGTAGTGGTCCTTCGATAGGAGCTCCATTAGTCGAACATGACAAAATTAAAGCGATCAGTTTTACTGGAGGTAGTTCGACGGGCAAAGCAATAGCCAGCGTCATTGCTCCAAAATTAAAAAAATATTCACTCGAGTTAGGCGGAAAAAATCCAACATTAGTTTTTGCTGATTCATGTTCAACTGAAGAAGATTTACAATCTATAGTTTCCGAGGTTGTTCGTTCCGCGTTTTCCAACCAGGGTCAAATTTGTTTATGTGGCTCAAGAATATATATAGAAAAAGCTAAATATAATGATTTTAAAAAATTATTTGTGGAGAAGGTAGAACAACTTTTGATTGGTGACCCATTAGAGGAGTCAACTCAGCATGGTGCGCTGGTTTCAAAACAACACCGTGATAAAGTATATTCTTATATTGAACTGGCAAAGAAAGAAGGTGGGACTATTTTATGCGGGGGCAATAAAGTGAAGCTGGAAGGTAGATGCAGTCAAGGTTATTTCATTGAACCTACAGTTATAGAGGGTTTATCATCAGAGTGCAGAGTTAACCAAGAGGAAATTTTTGGTCCGGTTTGCACTATTCAACCGTTTGATACAGAAAATGAAGTATTACAAAAAGCGAATGGTACAGAGTATGGATTAGCAACCTCCGTTTGGAGTAAAGACATTTCCAGATGCCACCGATTGTCCACAAAACTTGATTTCGGAATTGTTTGGATTAATAGTTGGTTGTTAAGAGATTTAAGAACACCTTTTGGCGGAATGAAATCGTCTGGTATGGGAAGAGAGGGTGGCTTGGAAGCGATGCGATTTTTTACTGAGCCTAAGAATGTTTGTATAAAATATTGATTATAATGTGTAAGTAACTCATTAAATAAATCATTAATTGGATTGAAAAACTCAATAATCATAATAAGGAAAAAAGATGTACGCAGAAATCATTGGTTGGGGACAATGCGCACCGCTATTTTGTTTGGTGATGGTGATGGTGATGGTGGTGGTGCTGTTGTTGTTTTAAGGGCTTCTGAGGAAGAGTTAGGTTTGATTGATGCCAAGTTAAGCTTGGTGCCAAACACCCGAGAAGTGCTGAGTTTACCGGTTTTCGAGATAATTCAACCTTCGATTGATTCTGCTAAAAATCATTACGACTTTCTAAATAATAATACGGAATAAATATGAGAAAATATATTTTATTGATAACGAGTGCACTTTTTATTTCACAGTTTTCATTTTCAAAAGAAAATGCAAAACCAATTATAATTGATCAACTACAAAGATTCTCTCTGGCTGAACAAATGCCAATGTCAAATAACTATGATGTTAGAATGCGAAAAATAGTGGTTGCCAGTGGAGCTAAAATATCCGAACATGGCCATACGGATAGAGCTGGAATGGTTTATGTGATTTCGGGTGAAATAGTTGAATATAGAAATGATAAAGTGAGGACTTTAAAGAGTGGAGATTCAATTATAGAAGACTTCAATACTGTTCATGCATACGAAAATAAGAGTAACCAAGATTGTATATTGATTGCATTTGATATTCCTAAATCTGAGACTAATAAACACTTAGAAAAATTTATCGGAAAGTGAAAAAATATGATTAAGTTGGACGATTAAAAAATTTAGGCTGAATTCAAATTTCATTTTCAGAATCTTCTGTAACTGGTTGGGTTCCGTCAATAGTTTTTTCTGGTGTTATCTGAGTTTCAACCGGCGCTTGTGGAATATTGATTGATTGGTCTGATAGTTTTTTCACCTCAAGTAATGAGTTTTTCTGTTCCAAATTAGCGATATGATTAGTTAAATCTTTAATCTTAGAAGAAAATTTGCGGTTTTCTTTACTCAACCATTTCGATCTTGCTTTCTCTTTTTCTAATATTTCAAGAGTTTCACTTGAACTAGATGAACCAAGCTCAATAGACGATCTAAGTTTCTCAATTTCTAATTGTGCTAATTCTTTATAATTTTCAAGTGTAGTTATTTGTTGGCTCAATTCAGATTGAATTTGGTCAAATTTATCTACAGATTCTTGGCTATTCAATAGCTGAGTATTTCTCAAGCTCTCAACTTTAGTTTCAATGATTTCTTTTGAAACCCAGCTAGCAATAGTAATGACTATTAGCAGTGCAATGATGTTATTAGAGTAGAAAGATAAATGATTTTGTGACGATCCGCAGATATAACAAATTTTTTGTTTTTCTGCAATTTCTCTTTTACAACCTATACAGCGAGCACTCATAAAAGCCAATAATATTTATATTTAGTTAATAATCTCAGAGTAGCATGTAGAGAGCCTATTTGAAAGCTTGACTAAGCTCAGATGATTTTTACTGACTCAATCAATTGACTAGTTTTTTACTCTTCATCAGCCACAATAACCGCTGTTCCATAGACCAGTAATTCTGCAGCACCAGAGGCAATTTCAGTGGTAACAAAACGTAATGATAAAACTGCATTCGCGCCTAACTCTTGCGCGTCATCCATAATTCTGTCTAGAACTTGTTCTCTGCTTTCCGCCATGAGTTTTGAATACTCATGGATTTCACCTCCGACTAGCCCGCGAAATTTCGCAATTATATCGTGCCCTATATGGCGACTTCTAATACTGCTTCCACGAACAAGCCCTAAATGCCTGATAACTTTTTTACCGTAAATAACTTCTGTTGTTGCTAGCATGATTTTACTCATAATGATTTCCGCTCAATTTTGTCTAACTGATTATATTTTTAGTCGATTATACTTTTCATTTTTATTATTTAACATTTTTTGCCTTAAAACGCTAATCAAAAGTAAAAGGCCTCCAACGCTCATTAACCCAATCCCTAATTTTATAACAATACTGACTGCGGGGTTTGTTAATACAAAAAACAACAGGAATCCGACCATTATCGTCGCACTTGAACAAATTAAAATAAAACCCAAAATGCGCGATGTTTTTGCAATTGGTTCTTTAATTAACTTATCCAAATGGTCAAGCTCACTCTCTTGTAAGCTCAAAGATTGTACTTCTTGTCGCATTGATAATAACTCATCATGAAGCTTTTTATATTCACTATCATTGTCTAACCAAAGCATTACTTTTTGGGCTTCTTGCTGAGTTAGCTCACCGTCTAAATACCCTGATAATAGTTCAAATGTCTTATCTTGCGGACTCATGGCGGATATTTCTGAGTAATCTATTGACTTATTTTTCTCTTTCAAAGAAGACTCGTGATTAGAACTATCATTTTTTATAGTATTATTAGGTGGGTTATTTTCAATCATGACAGACCTCCCAAAGCGACCCCTTGGTTAATTAATATTTCTCTTAATGCCATTCGTGAACGATGTAGTCTTGACATGACTGAGCCTTTTGCAATGCTTAAAATTTTGGCGATATCGATATAACTAAAATTATGATAATCCCGTAACAAAATAATTTCTTTTTGCTCTGTATTGAGCTGATCGAGTGCATGTTCAATTGTTTCTTTAAGTTGTAATTGTTGCAATGCCTTTTCTGGTTCTGAATCGCTTGGCGCTTGAGTGTGATACTCTTCGTGTTCAAAGTGAGGTAATCGTTTTTTTCTACGCAATATATCAATCGATTTATTTCTTACCACGGTAAATAGCCAAGGTTTAAATTCTGGATGGTCAAGAGCCGGTGCGCCGGGATGATTGAGACCTTTTTCTATTGATGTTTGCACAATCTCTAACGCATCGTCAGGATTTTTGAGAAGGCGAACCGCTAAGCTAAACGCTTGTTTACGACATTGTTCAAACTCCTCTGAAACTTGCTGAGTATAGTCTTCTACTTTAGTCATTTTTAATTTTATCCTTAAATGCAAGAAGGGCATTTTAATAAACTTAATACACAAATGGAAATTATCAAAAGTTACTATGTCTCAACGATAGATAATTTAATTTATTCCAATTTTTTGATTTATTTTTTAAATGAACTAAATATGATCACATTGTTCTATAATCACTCGTAAGAAAAATAATTTACCTACTCAGTTAGAAGAGTCTTTAATAATGAAAAAAATCGTGTTCATCCTTATTATGTTATCATTAACAGGTTGTAATTCAACACCTTTCAAAGCTCTACAGGGACTATTTGGTTATATTCCACCGCCAGAGGAAACGACGATTGCTGAAGAGTTACAGTTAGAATTTGTTAGATGTGAAAAAATTAATAAAGACAGAAATTGTGCCCAAATCGCCTATGATATGGTGCGCACGGTTAAAGGCTTAGAGCCAAGAAAGGTGCCAAAAGGGGTTGTCATTATCCTCCAAGGTAATGTCAAAATGCCTGATGAAGAGAAGCCGTAATAGCCTCTTTTATAGCGTAATCGCCTTTGTTTTAAAAAAAAGGCAATAATCTCCATTTTATGCTAATCTTTTATTACACAATCC
>JBLIBL010000084.1:0-14444 GCA_047633355.1 Polaribacter sp. | reverse complement strand
TGTGGCAATAATATGTCGCGCCGAAGCTACGGCGCCTACTAAAAACATGTTGCTTGCAGGCGTTTTCGGACGGCTGCTATAGCTTCTGTATATTTTTAAAAGTAAATTCCTCAGTTATTCATACTACATGCTTAATACATAAAATCAATGGAAAATCAATGGGGTCAGATACTGTCTTAAAAATCCAAAATTCAGGGGTCAAGTAGGTTTTACAATGCCTAAAGTAAGAAGCTACTATAATACTCATAAACCGGCATATCCGAATAGAATACGAAGGCGCTTTTCATTATGTTTTATGAAAATAAAGCATGAGTTAACACGTATGTCTACTTGACCGGAGAATTCCACTGGGTGGCCCTGTTGTTTTGGCATGCATTAGCACGGTTGAGCTGTCTGTGATCGTTTAACTTGATCGATATCTGATATTCTCTCTTAACGTGTTGCTACCATTTTTTGAGATGTTCGGTCATGCGAAAATATATACCACTCAGATTTATATCCAAGTTAGTATTAGAGGACTCAAGGATGTGCATGTGTTAAGGCATCCTGCTAAGTTAGATAAGGATGACAGAAGTGAAGACGAAATAGAAAATGAGGATTAAAGGGGATTACTCATAAACATCTTTGCGGTGAGCTGCTCGCAGAACTAAAACGACTAATTTATTATCTTCAATATTACAAACAAGGCGATAATCTCGAATACGATAGCGCCAGAGACCTGCCAGGTTGCGAGAGAGAGGTTTACCAAATCGACGAGTATCTTCATTGGTGGCAATTCGCTCAAGAGTACTTTAGAATTTCACTCTGTGCTTGTTTATCGAGTTTACGAAGCTCCTTAGCTGCTGCATCATCAAACTCAATGAGTCCGGTCAATTTCTTTCTCTATCTGCTCTAAAGCCCAGCGTTTACCTAGTTTTTCAATGCGAACAATGGCCAAATACTTAGCTTCCATCTTGTCCAAATGCTCAAGGATAGCTTCCTTGGCATAGAAGGTTTTAGTTCAGCCTGTTTTAGTGGCCAAAGAAGAAAGCCGGCTCTCAATCTCTTCTGATAATCGAATATCTGACATGATAACACTCTATAATATACATGTTATACATGTATATTATAGTTATGGCATGGTTCTTTTAGACATATAGTCCTTCCATGGATATAAAAAAGCCAAAATTACCTAAACTGTAGTCATTCGAGTTAGCCGCTAGTACAGTCTAGGAAATTCCCGCCCAAAACAACGTAGGAATGACGACAATGTTAAGATTTCAATATTGGATTAATGATACTAAATGGATACAAATTTATTGGACTCGCTCACTAAAAATAGCCTATACGGTCATATCCTTCAATTTCTTTAAAGGACGAACTTTTACTTGTGTAGATGCAGGTTTTGCTTTGAACATGGTTTCTTCACCAGTAAATGGATTGATACCCTTTCTAGCTTTCGTTGCTTTCTTTTTAACAGTTGTTATTTTTAACATACCCGGCAAAACAAACTCTCCGCAAGCGCGCTTTTTGATATGACGTTCAATTAGATCACCTAGCTCGTCAATCACAGAAGCAACTTGTTTTTTTGATAATTCTGTTGAGTCTGCAAGTTCCGCAATGATTTGAGTTTTAGTGTAACGATCTTTAATTAGCTTTGGTTTTGAAGCCGCCATAGTGTTTCCTATTTATTTTAAATTTGCCATTGGTCGCCTATCGACCGACTACATGCTTTTTACCTAAGTTTTTGCTTTTAATAAAGGTTTTTTATCATTTATTTGTAAAATATTTCTGATTATTTTATGGGTGAAAGTTATTTCAAAAATATTGTAATCAATAGATGATTTATTGATCAAAATAGCGCACAATGCGCGCGGACTGAATTAGCCTTCAGTTGTTAAGAGTTTTAGCTAATAGCCAAGCGAAAATTTTTAACTTGAGCTAGCTTTACCGCCCCATTCCCTATCGGTATGTAAAATAGCCAGATTTAGTTAAAACAACACAAATAATATTGATTAAAGTGTGAATAAAAGGTTGTGAATATACAGGTAATTCTGTAGAATTTGCGCTCTTTTTTTGGTGCATGAAATAAATTTTCAAATCAAAAAAGAGTAAAACTGCCAAAATACTCGCCAAATTGGCGAAAGTCACTTTTTAATTAACGATCTTATTTTTAAGATTAGAATTGTTTTGACTAAAAAAGACATTAGAAAATAAGCGTCATCTACGATTAACAAGCATAAAGATGCACTTATTTATTCGGTAGAGAAAGAATTAACGGGCAAATAGCCTAATTTGGAGCTAAGCATGAGAACTTTTAGTGCAAAACCTGAATCTGTAAAACGCGATTGGTTCGTAGTTGATGCAGACGGTAAAACACTTGGTCGATTGGCCACAGAAATTGCACGTCGTTTACGCGGCAAGCATAAAGCAGAATTTACACCTCACGTAGACACTGGCGATTACATTATCGTTGTTAATGCAGAAAAAATTGCAGTAACTGGAAATAAAGAAGCTGACAAAATGTACTATCGACATACAGAATTCCCAGGTGGAATTAAAGGTATGTCACTTGGTAAGTTACGTGAAAAAGCGCCAGAACGCATTTTGCAAAAAGCGGTTAAAGGCATGATCCCAAGTAATCCTCTTGGTCGAGCATGCCTACTTAAGCTAAAGATCTTTGTTGGACCTGAGCATACGCATCAGGCACAGCAACCTAAAGAATTAAACATATAGTTGGTGAATGAATATGGCTGATACACAATATTATGGAACAGGTCGTCGTAAGAGCTCTACTGCTAGAGTCTTTTTACGTCCGGGCAAAGGTAGCATCGTTGTTAATCAACAACCCCTAGACGAATATTTTGGTCGTGAAACTGCAAGAATGGTTGTTCGTCAACCACTCGAGTTAACCGAAAATACTGAAAGTTTTGACGCGTATGTGACTGTTAAAGGTGGCGGAGATACGGGGCAAGCAGGTGCGATTCGATTAGGAATTACACGTGCGTTGATGGAATTTGACAATGAATTACGTCCTTCATTACGTTCAGCGGGTTATGTGACTCGTGATGCACGTTCCGTAGAGCGTAAGAAAGTTGGTTTACATAAAGCACGTAAGAAACCACAGTTCTCTAAACGATAAAAACTATATTAAAAAGAAATCAATAATTGTTATTTCTTTTTATAACTTGAGTCAGGAAACCATTTACAGTCTTGTAAGTGGTTTTTTATGTCGCAGGATAGACGGGTAGTTAACTGCTCCAGCAATCACTGCACTTCCTACATTCTTGTAGGTCGTATCTAGCTAGGATGCCGGTACGGTTATTAAAAAACCTAAAATAGAGAGTTTTTTAGCCAAATGGCTAGCGACTGACACTAACTTTTGTTATCATATATCGCTTAAAAATTGACCAATTTATATTTAAGTCAAAGAAAATCATACAACATCGAGGTAAATTGAGTGGATCGTGCGGAATTAGAGTTACAACTAGAGGTCTGGAAAGATCTTGCAATAAGCAAACAAATGTTAATTGGCGCCGCAGCTGAAGCCCTTAAAATTAAATCTGACTGTAGTATGGCCGAGATTAAGGACGCTTTTGAAAAAGCGACCAAAAGAGCAACAGAAGCTGATACTAATATAACAAAAGCAGAAGATGACGCAGCTTCAGCTATTGCGGCAATGCAAATTAAAGTTAAAGAAAGCGATATTGCTCACAATAAAGCGATGGAAGCTTCTGATAAATCCCATGAAGAACGCTTAGCTGCTGAACATAGAGTCAACGCAGGACGCGAAGCAAACTCAGATTCTTTAAAAAAAGCCAAAGCAGAAATTGCTGATAAAGATAAAGCGCTTAAACAGATTAAAAAAATCTTGCATGACTCACCTGAAAATGTGGTCAAGAAGTTAAAGGCTTTAAAAAAAGAAAAAATGGACGAAGCAAATCTTCGCAAAAAAGCAGAAGACGACGCGCGTAAACAAAAGAAAGAAAAGCAAAAAGCAGAGCAAGACTTTAAAGATTTAGAATCAAGCTTGGAGCAATCTGCAAAATTAGTAGAACAAATTAGAGAACTAAAGACTTTTAGTGAAACTCAGTATGACCAATTAAAGGATTTAGTTGACGATAAAAAGTCTTTGGAAAAAGTACCAGCATTAGATGAAGAGTTATTAGAGGCTGTTGAAAGTCTATCTAGTAAGAATGATAAAAAGTCGGATGGGGATAGTGATAAAGGCTCCAAAGATAAAAAAATCGAGGATAAGAACTCTACAGACAAAGAGATTAAAGATAAGGATAATAAAAAATCAGCGACTAAGAAAAAAGCCGTAAAAAAGAAGGGTAAGAAAAAATAGTTAAATTTCAAGAAATTAATCATAAAAAAAACCGTATTTAATACGGTTTTTTTATGTCCAAAATTCACTAAATATTAATCGTATATAACGAATTCCTATCGGTTATAAGCTTGATCTAGAGCAATAGGATTTTGTGATGAATCCGTAAGTTGTCGCTATTATTTAAGAGCTTGTTTGTTATTGAGGTGTTTATTTCAAAAAATTTAACTTATTTTAAAAAATGTGTTTACTGATGCTAGCACGAATTTGGAGTAGGTTTCACAGTATCATTTTAGATGAGTACGACAAACCGGAGGCGCATCCGCAAGTGTAAGTTTAGATTACGTAAGTGGCAGTTTAAGTATTAGTATTTGGGTTGTTAATGTAACTTTTAACTAGTAGAGCAATGATGTTGCATCTTTTGGTATAGGTGCTAAATCTTATTAATATGCAGGTGACTTTGATTAGGCTAACAATAAAATTAATTTACCCGCTGGATTAGATGATTTGCGTGCAGCTTACAGCATTGCTAAGTGGGACGGAGTCGTTAAAGAAAAAATCTAAGGCAATTTGTCATTAATTAAACTTAAAATCATTCTTTCAGCAAGTCTCCAGTTTTGCGACTAAACTATTCAATGAAGCCGCTAAAAAAGCTGTTTTATCGTCGTTTGTATAACTTTAACTGAAATCAAAAAAGAAATATTATGTCAACTTTAATGAAGTCAATTGATGAACGTACCAAATTAGCTGGTACTAACAAAATGGAAATTTTGGTTTTTAGCTTAGGGCGAGAAAAAGGCACTGAACATGAAGAAGTGTATGGTATAAATGTTTTTAAAGTGCGTGAAGTGATGCACAAACCAAAAATCACAAAAGCGCCGGATATGCCCGTAGCGGTGGAAGGAATGGTGAGCTTACGCGGCGTGACGATTCCAGTGATTAATTTGGCAAAATATTGCAAAGTAGATATTGCAGGTGATGAGCCACCTAGCATAATGATTATCACTGAATATAATAAAAATATTCAAGGTTTTTTAGTTCAGTCAGTTGATAATATTGAACGTTTAAACTGGGAAGATGTTAAAGCACCACCACATTTAATGGATAGTCAAAAAGGTGGGTTAGTAACCGCAGTTACCGAAGTTGCAAGTAAAGGTCTGGTGATGATTATGGATGTTGAAAAAATCCTTGCAGAAACAGGCGGTTTTTATGATGATGATGCTGTTTTTCAAGGGATGCCAACCATCAATGATAAAAATGTTTTAGTGGTTTATGCGGATGATTCTGGCGTAGCTCGTAAACAAGTTAAACAAACAATTGATAAACTGGGTATTTCAGGTATTAGTTGTATTAATGGGCAGAATGCATGGGAACAACTTAATCATATGGCAGAGCAAGCTGAAAGTGAAGGGAAAAAAGCTAATGAGGTCATTAGTATCATCATTACAGACGTTGAAATGCCTGAAATGGATGGTTATGTTTTAACTAAAAATATTAAAACAGATGAGAGGTTTAATGGTATTCCAGTGATTATGCATTCATCGTTAAGTTCGGAAAATAACACCGAGATGGGAAAAAAAGTAGGAGCAGATGCTTACGTTGCAAAATTCGAACCACTGGAGTTGGCGAGTACTATTATTAAATTAATTGGTTAATTTTTTTTTATAAATATTTAGACTGACCTATTTTAGTTTAATGTTTAGAGTTTTTGGTGCTCTAAGACATTAAGAGAAGCGTTTATTCATTGTTCAAAATTAATTTGATGTAGAAATTATTGTTGCCCGTTTTAACAATATCGTTAATAGGGTTACTCTCTGCTATTTCATTTATTCCAAGTAGCTTAGAAAAATCAATCATTTAAAGTGTTATTTCATAAGCGTCTAGTCATGTAAACCAATTCAAATTTTATGCTCCGAATCAGTTACTAATGTAAACCAAACTACTGAGGTTGCATCCAAAGTTATACATTTATCAGGAAATATTTCGCTGTTATTGAAGCAATTTAAAGTCTGATTATTCACTATTGCCAAAAATATTAAATCATTAATAAAAATTAGGTGATTATGCTTTCTGTTAAATGGTAAAATACTCGGCGAGGGTCAACTGGACAGTCGCCGCCTGATTTTTATAAAGCCATTGGTTTATTAAATTTTTAGGGGGAGGAAAGTCCGGACTTTAAAGAGTAGAGTGCCAGGTAACGCCTGGGCAGTGTAAACTGACGGCAAGTGCAGCAGAAAGTAAACCGCCATTTGATGTTTACATCTTAAGGTAAGGGTGAAAGGGTGCGGTAAGAGCGCACCGCGCTGGTGGTAACATTCAGCGGCAAGGTAAACCCCACTCAAAGCAAGACCAAATAGGGTTCCGTGTAGCTTTAATGTTTACATTAACTGACTACTGAGGCGTTACTCGCGTTGGAACCGGGTAGGTCGCTTGAGCCATAGAGTGATTTATGGCCTAGACGAATGACTGTTCACGACAGGATCCGGCTTATAGGTTGGCCCTCACTTTTTCTTCTTAAAACGGTAAACCTTTTTCTTAAACGATTATCGAATTCAACTCTTAAGTCTTTAAACGACTTTCGCTCTTCAATTAAATATTACCGATCTACTCGAACGTCAAAAACGGATAAACCATTGATTTTACTAACTACATACGTTTTAATGACATAATTTTACAAAATCAAGGCTATGAAATCGTAATGGATAGATTGAAGAATATTATTGTCTCAGTTGGAGTGCTCTGCTTCGCAATCAGTTTTTCTGTTTGTTCTGAGATTTCTTTAAAACAACTAGAAAAAACTCAGAAACTCAAAAATGGCTTCATTAGTTATTTATTTGATGAAAATGATAGCAAGTTGTATCTTAAAATAAACAAAGAACAATTTTTAAAAAAAAATTCAACACAAGAGTTTTTGTATCAAACGAGTTTGCCTCAAGGTTTGGGGTCAAACGATATTGGTTTAGATCGAGGCCAACTTGGCGATATCCATTTGGTCGAGTTTGAACAAGTTGGCAATAAATTGTTGTTGATTGCTAAAAATACAAAATATAGGGCTGTATCTAATAACAGTAAAGAAAGTGAATCGGTCAGTGAAGCGTTTGCAAGTGCTATTTTATGGGGATTCCCAATTGTTGAAACTGAAAATAAATGGATTTTAGTGGATGCCTCAGAATTTATATTGCAAGACATTCATGATGTGGTTAGAAAACTTAGGCAACAAAAACAAGGTGAATTTCGTTTAGAGAAATCACGCTCTGCCATTTATTTGCCTCGAACAAAAGCATTTCCCGACAATACAGAAATAGAATCAAGACTAACTTTTATTGGAGATAAACCCGGGAAATTTGTGCAACAAGCGAGTATTTCACCTCATGTTTTATCTCTTAGAATGCATCACAGTTTTATACGGTTGCCAAAGGCTGGCTATCAAACACGGAATTACCATCCACAAAGTGGTTTTTGGTCTTTTGAATTTCAAGATTATGCCCAACCAATCAATCAACCAATCACTCAAAGGTTGATACCGCGACATCGTTTACAAAAAAAAGACCCAAATAAAAAATTAAGTGCCGCCTTAAAACCTATTGTTTACTATCTAGATTCAGGGGCTCCGGAACCAGTAAAAACGGCTTTATTAACAGGTGCGAAATGGTGGAACCAGGGCTTTGAATCGATAGGCTATAAAGATGCTTTTCAGGTGAAGGTTTTACCCGATGGAGTTGATCCAATGGATATACGTTATAACGTGATCCAATGGGTACATAGAGCAACTAGAGGTTGGTCTTATGGTTCGGGTGTAACCGACCCCAGGACAGGCGAAATTATTAAAGGGCATGTGACATTAGGTTCGCTAAGAGTCAGGCAAGATTACTTGATAGCTCAAGGCATGTTATCTCCTTTTGAAAAAACTGAGGATGACAAAGCATTGATGAATATAGCGTTAGCGAGAATTCGCCAACTTGCGGCACATGAGGTTGGTCATACTTTAGGTTTGGCTCATAACTTTGCTGCGAGTAGTTATAATAGAGCTTCTGTTATGGATTATCCGCACCCATTATATGAACTAAAAGATGGTAATGTTTCAGCGGAAAATGCGTATGTTGAAGATTTAGGTATTTGGGATAAGTCAGTGATTGCATATGGTTATCAAGATGATGGTAGTGATAGCGCATTATCCAAAATAGTGAGCGATAACCAACAAAAGGGAATGCTATTTATTTCTGATCCGGATTCACGTCAAAAAAGTAACTTACATCCTAAAGCCAGCCTTTGGGATAATGGCTCTGACGCGACTGAAGAATTAAATCGTATGGTTAAAGTGAGGGAACATTCGCTTGAACAATTTGGTTTGAACTCTTTGCATGTCGGACGACCTTTGTCTGACTTGCACGAGATATTAATTCCATTATTTTATTCACATCGCTATCAAGTAGAAGCCGCCGCAAAACTAATTGGCGGTATTGATTATCAGTATGATGTTAAGTCAAACTCTAGTGATGCAAACAAAAAATTAGGTAGTAAAATTGTTAAAGCTGAAAAACAAAACAATGCCATCCGGTCGATACTTCAAACGCTATCCCCAGAGTTTTTAAATATTAGCGATTCATTAAATCAACTATTATTACCAAAAGCCTATGAATATAGTAATTCCCGCGAAAGCCTTATTGGTAAAACAGGTGTTAGTTTTGACCGAGTAGAGTTAGCTTCTGCTTCAATTCAACACAGTCTATCCTTAATTTTTGAACCTACTCGGCTCGCCAGAGTTAGGCAGCAAAATATGAGTGAAAGTGATATACCATCTATTGTTGAAATGGGTGAAATGCTTCACCAACAACTTTGGTCAACGTCAGAGAGTAAAGGCGTTTCAAAGTTAATAAAGCAAAAATCGGTTGATTTGAGTTACTCCAACTTATTAAATCTATTGAATAGCGAAACGGTAGACTTTCAAGTTAAATCAGAAGTTTTGACCATATTGGAAAAAGAAAAAGGATATTTGAAGAAAAAATTGGAAAGTTTGGGTGTTAAATCAGAAAATTATGGCTTTATAAAGTTTCAATGGTTACGGCTGAATAATTTATCAGTTAAAAATTTAAAGAAGGATATGTTAATTAAATTGCCTAAAATGCCTCCAGGCTCTCCAATTTGATGAAAATACACTTGTTTAACTCTGAAAGTTGGTTATTTTCCAAAAATTTTAATATAATGAATCAGTTAAGGGGTTAATGTGATGTACAAACTTAGCATTCAATACCAACGACAAATTGTAAGAGTAATTTATTAAATTGGATATACCCACCAAATATCAAGCAGAAGGAGAATCGTTTGAAATTAGAATCAATCGAGATAGACAGCTTGCTCATATAGTATTTGAAGGTGAAATTGGTATGGTTGAGGTTAACAATGCTTTTTTTGCATTGATTGATCACCCTTCTTTTAAATATAACATGAATGTTTGCAACGACTATACTGATGCTATTTTGATAGTATCTGTGCAGGCATTACAAGAACATGCTAATGTAGTCGCTCAACACTCAGAACAGCGTGGAAGTGACTATAAATTAGCCATGGTATCAAACGAAACTTTTAGTAATGCCTTTTTACATTTATATAAAGTAAGGATATCAAAAACTAATGTTGATTCAGAGATATTTGGAAGCACAAAAAGCGCCTTGCGCTGGTTAGAAAGTTAATTTATTCCTTAAGTTAAGATCAAAAATAGCCAAAGCAACCCACTTCAAAACTCAATATTTAGCCAAAATTTCGGCAAATATCACCTCAAATAAAGTAAAGTAATTAATGTCAAAAAAGATTAAAGATAAACAACAAAATAAAAACCACAATTCAACGGATCCACACTTTGAGCGTGAATCGCGTAAATATGAAAAACCAATACCTAGCAGAGAATTCATCCTTTCATTCCTAGAAAATTCGGCTGGACCACTCAAATTTCCTGCCATTCAAAATGGGCTTGAGTTATTTGATGATGACTCTATTGTCGGTTTGCAGAGACGATTAGGTGCAATGGTACGTGATGGTCAAATCCACTGTGACAGACGTCAATCCTACGGTATCATCAATAAACTAGATTTGGATTCTGGTCGAGTGATTGGTCACAAAGATGGTTTCGGTTTTTTTGTACCGGATAGTGGTGAAAAAGACTGGTTCATTTCAGCAAAAGAAATGAGAAAAGTTTTCCCCGGTGAAAAAGTGCTGGTTAGAGAAAAGGGATTAAGTCGAGATGGAAAAAAAGCCGGTGCAATAGTCGAAGTTATTGAAGGTGATTCTCCCTTGCAAATCGTCGGGCGATATTTTATTGAAGGTGGATTACGATTTGTTAGACCTGAAGATTCTCGAATAGCTCAAGATATTTTAATTCCGCCCGACGATCCTTTAAAAGCGAAGAATGAGCAAGTGGTAGTGATACAACTCACCACACGACCAACTTTTAGATCTCAAGCAATAGGAAGGGTTGTTGAAGTTTTAGGCGATTATTTGGCTCCCGGCATGGAAATTGAAATTGCTATTGCTCAATATGGGATCAGAAATAATTGGAATAACCAAATACACGATCAATTAAAAAAATTACCTACTGAGGTTCCAAAGTCTGAATGGGCAGGTAGAAAAGATCTTAGAGATTTACCGTTAATAACCATCGATGGTGAAGATGCTCGAGATTTTGATGATGCCGTTTATTGTAAGGCAAAATTATTAGGTGGTTGGAAACTCTATGTGGCGATTGCTGATGTTAGTCATTATGTTAAACCCGATGACGCATTAGATGTTGAGGCAATATTACGCGGTAATTCTGTTTATTTTCCAAACTCAGTTGTTCCCATGTTACCTGAGCAAGTTTCAAATGGATTGTGTTCGCTAAAACCAAAAGTTGATAGACTTTGTATGGTTTGTGAAATGGATATTAAAAGGGATGGTACTCCGGGTAAGTTTAAATTTTATCCCGCAGTAATGCATTCAAAAGCAAGAATGACTTACACAAAAGTCTGGGACATTTTGGATGGTGATAAACAGCTTAGAACGGAATATAAGGAACTAGTTGAGCCGATAGAAGAGTTGCATAAACTCTATAAAGTGAGAATTAAAAAGAAAAAACAACGAGGAGCCATTGAGTTTGAAACGACGGAGACTCAGATGATTTTTAATGAAAATAAAAAAATTGACAAAATACTGCCAGTGATCAGAAATGATGCACATAAGTTAATTGAAGAGTGTATGATTTTGGCGAACGTTGCGTCCGCTAAATTTTTCATTAGTAATAAAGTACCAGGAATCTATCGCGTACACAATGGACCAAAAGAGAAAAAGTTGGAAGTTTTGCGTTCTTATTTGGCAGAGTTAGGATTATCGATCCCTGGAGGCAGTGAGCCAGATCCAAGTGTTTTCAGAAAGTTTTTAGAAACCATCCAAGACAGAGCGGATTCCGAAAATATTCAAATTATGTTATTAAGGTCAATGAGTCAGGCAGTATACTCTCCCGAAAATAAGGGGCACTTTGGTTTGGCGTTTGACGCTTACACGCACTTTACTTCACCTATTAGACGATATCCTGATTTAATTGTTCACCGAATCATTAAGTCACTTGTTGCCGATGATAAAATACTAAGTAAAAAAGAAAAAACAGCCATTAAAAAACGTTATACCAATGAATCTTTAGCCCGAATTGGTCAAGAGAATTCAATTACAGAACGAAATGCTGATGTAGCGACTAGAGATGTCATGGATTGGCTGAAATGTGAATATATGCAAGCTCATATTGGTAAAGAATATCAAGGAGAAATCAGTAGTATTACGAATTTTGGTTTATTTGTACGTTTAAATGAAGTTTATGTTGAAGGGTTAATTCATGTAACAGAGCTTGGTGAGGATTACTTCCACTTTGATCATGCTAAACAAAAAATGATAGGTGAAAGAAGCGGTAATTCTTTTTCGATTGGTGATAAAGTTATTATCAGCGTCGCAAAAGTCGATATTGATCTACGACGAATAGATTTTGCATTAAAAAATCTAGGTAAAAAATCAAAAAATCCTAGTTCTAGTAACAGAGCCTCTAAAAATAATAGTTCAAAGCACAAAAGCTCTAAAAAATCTGATGTAAAAAAGGTTGGCGCGAAAAAAGTGGAGGCAAAAAAGACCAAATCAACGAAAGCGAATAATCAATCGGTTAAAAAGAAAACAATCGAAAAGAAAACACCCCCAAAAAGGTCAAAGAAATAATATGAATCACATTGAAAAAATATATGGTATTCACGCCGTTGAAAGTCTTTTGCGAAGAACACCAGAGAATGTTATTCAATTGTTTTTGCTAAAAAATAGAAAAGACAAAACCTTAGATGAAATCGTATCTTTAGCTAAAAAAGCCGGTATTAAATGTCAAATTCTCGATCGTAAAAAAATGGATGATTGGACTAACGGTAATCATCAAGGTGTTATTGCTGAAGCGAAAATATTTGATGCGGTAATGAATGAGGAACAATTACTTGACTTAGCAAAAGTTAAAGATGACTTATTTTTACTAATTTTGGATGGTGTGACCGACCCGCATAATTTGGGAGCCTGTATTAGAACCGCAGATGCTGCTGGTGTTGATGCAGTAGTCGTTCCTAAAGATCGAGCAGCATCCCTAAACCCAACAGTTAGAAAAGTCGCTTGCGGAGCTGCTGAAGCAGTACCTTTAGTTAAAGTGACAAACCTTGCAAGGTTTATTAAAGAGCTTAAAGACGAATATGTTTGGATCATGGGCACCGCAGGCGAAGCAGAGTTAGATGTGTATCAAACTAAATTCGATAAAAAAACAGCAATCGTGATGGGTTCGGAAGGCGATGGAATGAGAAGATTAACACGAGAAAACTGCGATCAATTAATTAAAATCCCAATGTCTGGCAGTGTTTCAAGTTTAAATGTTTCGGTTGCTACTGGGGTTTGTTTATTTGAATATGTGCGTCAAACTCGTTTGAATAAATGACGTTAAAATATGGTATTTAACTCTATCAGATTTTAATAGAGTTAAGAGGAAGCTTAGACTTTTTAAGATAATTTATCTGTAAAAAAAGCTAAAGTTCGTTGCCAAGCCAATTCCGCATTTTCTTTATCGTATCGAGCAGTCGAGTCGTTATGGAATCCATGTTTTGCTTTTTTATACATATGCATTTCGAATGACACCCCATTCTTTTTTAGATCTTTATCATAGCCAGGCCATGATTTATGAAAAATCATAGGGTCTAGTCTTGTGAACGAAAATCTTAGCAAATCTTAGGGTCAAGTCGTACGCCGTTACCGGCATCTTATCTAGCGGGTTAAAGTCCCGTCCGAGTAATTATCTCATTCACTCGGTATTACCACAAAGCAGCCACCTTTTGTTGAAGGAGCAATTAAACAGCTAAAAGACAAAATTAACGATAAGAAAATATCGTTAACGATTAATAAACCACGGTTAAAGACAAAATCATTAAATGAGTATAAAAATAAGAGCCAAAGCCGAAATGAGGTTATTGGTGAAGCTTATTTAAGTGGCGGGTATAGCATGAAAAAGGTAGGTAAATATTTTAACGTTCATTATTCGACAGGGAGTCGATTTGTGGGCGTGCAATGCAAGACTTGACCGTATATGCTGCTGCTACCAACGTATAATTTTTCGGTATTATAAGCTAGATTTCTAGAGCGAATAAAAAGCCTCAATTGATCTAAAAATTTAGTAGATGTGGGATCTATCGGAATTCTGATATCTCTCATATTGCTTCCCTGTCTATTTATGCTACTTGTATTAGTAGTGTGTTTGAGAGAGGAAATCAACTGCTTCTTTGCTAGATATCGGACATCATGTCTGGTATCTCGGAAATAAAACATTATAACTGGTTGATAAATAGTGTATTACCAAAAATGATTAAGCAAAATAGAAATCAAAAAATTACTGGGATATCGGACAAGATGGTCATTTTCGTAAAGCATTATTTGTTTTCTGTGATTTAACTTATTGATATTTATGAATAATTCAGGTAATTTTGATACTTTAATTAGAGATATCGGACAAAGGGGATACTAGACACCTTGGCCGATACTAAACTGTTATATTTTTCTAATGTTGGTCGTAATGTCCACCAATGGCGAAAATATAGACATTGTCATC
>JBLIBL010000083.1:0-14503 GCA_047633355.1 Polaribacter sp. | reverse complement strand
TTGAAACTGCTTTTGCATTTACCAAAAGCGTTGGAGATCATTATACAAAAGGCATTGTGCCGATCATTGAAAAAAGAAAAGCAACGCCATATAGTTCTCGAGAACAAGCGTTCCAAAAAATTCGGCGTGGACGCTATGTTGAATTTAATTTAGTTTATGATCGTGGTACTTTATTTGGATTACAAACCGGTGGTCGAACCGAATCCATATTAATGTCATTACCATCTAATGTTGGTTGGGAATATGATCACCAAGTAGTAGCGGGAAGCGAAGAAGAAAAACTCACTGAATATTACTTGAAAACAAGAGATTGGGTTTAAGGAGAAAAAGAATGGCACTTTATAATTTAGATAAAAAGTTTCCAAATACGCGCCCAAGAAGAATGCGAGCAAATGATTTTTCTCGCAGATTAATGGCAGAGAATAAAATAACCGCGGATGATTTAATCTACCCCGTTTTTGTTTTAGAAGGCGAAAATAAAATTGAAGACATTGCTTCAATGCCTGGAGTGCAGAGAAAAAGTTTAGAACATTTATTAATCGAATTAGAAGAAGTTACTAAACTAAAAATTCCGGCAATTGCTATTTTTCCTGTTGTTAGCCGTTCAAATAAATCATTACTAGCAGAAGAATCATACAATGAAAATGGCTTAGTGCAGACCAGCATAAAAGCCATTAAAGAAAAATTTCCTGAGTTGGGAGTGATTACGGATATTGCATTAGATCCTTATACCAGTCACGGTCAAGACGGCATCATTGATGAATCAGGTTATGTATTAAATGACACCACAACAGAAGTTTTAGTTAAGCAGGCGATTAGCCATGCAAAAGCAGGTTGCGATATCGTTGCACCATCCGACATGATGGATGGAAGAATCGGCGCAATCAGAGAAGCGTTAGAGTTAGAAGGTTTTATCAACACAAAAATTCTCGCTTACTCTGCTAAATATGCCTCTGATTTTTATGGCCCATTTAGAGATGCAGTTGGATCAGGCGCAAGCTTGGGAAAAGCTGATAAAAAAACCTACCAGATGGATCCTGCAAACGGCGATGAAGCATTCCATGAAATAGCTTTAGACCTACAAGAAGGTGCAGATATGATCATGGTAAAGCCGGGCATGCCTTATTTAGATGTTATTTATAGAGCCAAACAAAACTTTAAAGTACCGGTTATGGCGTATCAAGTAAGCGGTGAATACGCGATGCTTAAAGCGGCGTCTGCTCATGGCTGGATTGATGAACAGAAATGTGTACTTGAAGCAATGGTGGGGTTTAAACGAGCTGGTGCTGATGCTATTTTGACTTATTATGCTAAGGATGTTGCGAAGTGGGTGTGAAGTAATAATTAGTAAGGCTTTCAAAATGGGTATCAAAAGACTTAAACATGATGCGCAAAATTTTGGGCAAATATTTTGTGGTTGGGAATTGATGTTTGATTATAAGACTCTAGCCGATTTAAAAGTAGGTGTGCTCAAGCTGAACATTCTGACTCAGGAATGTTTACACAACGAACAAAAAATTGAACCTTTAAATATAGTAAAAGGAATACATCTATGGATGTTGCAAGATCTAAAATATAATAATATCCATTTTAGTGTAATCGAGGCGGCTGAAATTACTGTTAAATTTGAAACTACTAGAGAGAAAGGTCAAACGGAGCAATCATCTAGTTGGTCAGACCTGACACCATTTTTTATCAAATGTAAATTATCATGTGATAGTTTGATTAGTACAAAAGAAAATAATTATAAATCTAGTTATATCGATTTTAAGGAGTGGCCAGAAAGTTACTGATGGATAAAATGAAAAACTTAATACAAGGTAATTGCATGATAACTCACTCACTACTGAAAAAGATTTAATCGTAATCGATAATGGTTAACCTAGACTAGATCCACCCCAAGTGGAAACGCTAAAGGCTTTTTTGGTTACTTTTGTAGCTTTTGACAAAAGTAACTCGTAGGAAATCGTAGCGCTACGAAATGATTTTAACCTTTTGATTATAAAAAGTAATTCAAATCAGAAACCTCGAAAATAGCGGTTGTCGCTGCTTCAAAGTCACTACCCAAAGCAACGTGCTCTGCTCGAACTAAAATCAACTGTATAAAAAACAATAAAATCAGATAATAAAAACCATGAATGAATTTTCGTCTTTAAATATTATTTCTTAGGTTTATGCCCTGGTTTTACCAACACTTCTAGGTAAAAAGACTCTAATCCTAATTGTTCAGCATCATCAATGTTTTTGTTAATTGCAGATAAATGAATAACTTCTGCATTTTCTTTGGTTGCGCCATATTTACAATCAAAATCCCAAAAATCAGCACCATCTTTTAAGGCTTTATTCCTTTCTCTTTTAAGGTATTTCTTAACTTCATGTTTTGCAGCCTCAATCATACGAGGCATTTTAATTTTTTCGTGGGTTAATATAAATATTTTTTTCATGCTATTCCTAGTTATATTTCGAGCCTATTTTGGCTGCTCGGTAGTCTTCGTAGTGTCTTTGCTAGCCATTGGCTTTATAGCGGTGACACTTTCTAATGGGATGATTAGTGTATTCTGCTGGTTGTGATTATATAAAAAAATGTAGTTAATTGATGTACCTAATAGAGAATGTTGATGATTTTTATCCAAAATTGCGTCTGAATAAACTTCTACAAGGTTACTTTTGTCATTTTTAATTGAATTTGATTTGATTTCAGAATGGACTGTAATAAACATTATGAAGTAAATGATGTTCATAAAAAAACTAGTCCACCAAAAAGCCCTTACGCTTCCAATACCAATAACATAAGGAAGGAATCTAAAAAAACCTTCGCTAAATTTTTTATCTAGCCATAGGCTAAATGGGGCTTGAAGGTAGGCAAAAACCCACATAACAAATATAACTGTAAATGAACCAAAAACCATTAACATCACCATCGGGTCTTTTATTCCAGCAATCAAAATGTCACCAACTTCTAGATAAATAATGACATCTAGCCCAAAATGTCGGTAAAAAGTAATGACGTGAATAAACCCTGCTATAGCGACTGTCGCGTACACAATAAAAACAGCTAAACCAGGATGTTTCACCACAAATTTGAATAAAACAGAAACATCCACTTTAGGACGATATTTATCGATCGCTTCTTTTTTATTTTCGTCTGTCATTTTGAAACCTATTTACCTATTTACCTATTTACCTATTTAGAATCAGCTTTCTCTAAAAAATTAAACTAAAGTCAACTTCCGGCCAAATCTCAATACCTTCTAATTGTCGTAATTTTTCAAACTCTAATTCTAGTTTATTTCGTCCCATATGTTGTGCTTGGAACATTGGTCCCCCTTTATAGCGCGGAAAACCGTAACCATGTAACCAGATAACGTCAATATCCGAGGCTCTTTTAACAATACCATCTTTCAATAATTGAAAACCTTCTGATATTAATGCCAATAACGCTCTTTGGCTAATCTCATCATCATTAAACTCTTTTTGTTCAAAGCCAAGGTTTTCAGCTTCTTTCGCAATGATCTCGTCGACCAACGGATCATTTGAGCCTTTACCATTTCCATCATACTGATAATACCCTTTACCTGCTTTTCGACCATATCGTCCCAGCTCATACATTAACTCAGAGGGTTTAAAATACCCTTTGTCATATTCAGGTGAGGGTGCTGAGCTTCTAGCGTGATAGCCTATATCTATTCCTGACATATCGCCAACAGCTAATTGGCCCATAGCCATTCCCCAGCCTGTTAGAGCATTATCAACTTGAGAAACCTTAGCGCCCTCTAGAAGCATTTGCTGAACTTCACGACCATAGCGTGTGTACATTCGATTACCTGCAAAACCAAAACACACGCTAACTAGTACCGATATTTTACCTAGCTTTTTGGCAACCGTCATTGCTGTCACTAACGCTTGCTCTGATGAGTCTTTAGTCTGAACAACTTCAAGTAATTTCATGATATTTGCTGGACTAAAGAAGTGCATGCCGATGACCCGCGAAGGATTTTTTACAACCGATGCAATTTCGTTTATATCTAAATACGAAGTATTGGTTGCAAGAATACAGCTCGCTTTACACATTTGGTCAAATTGTTTGAAGATAGTCTTTTTGACATCCATATTTTCAAACACGGCCTCAATCACTAAATCACAATCATTCAATGAGGCATAATTAGTTGAAGTTTTAAGATCATTTAAAAAAGAATCTGTCTGAGACTGTGACATCCTTCCTCGATTAACATTACTTGCAAAATTATTCTCAATCCTCTCTTTCCCTAAACTCAAAGCATCATCGTTTTGTTCTATTAGTACTACTTTAAATCCAGAAGATAAAAATGCAGTTGCTATCCCCGAACCCATAGTGCCACCACCAATAATACCAACATTTTTCACATCCATTGGTGGTGTAGAGAATTCAGTTTTCGATGCTAGTCTTTCCGCACCAAAGGCAAATCTTAATGCTGCAGACTGTTCTGAATCTTTTAGTTTTATAAATTCATTTCTCTCAATTTGCATACCTTCAGAAATAGTTAAGTTTCTAGTTTGAAATAAAATATCTGCTGCGACATTAGGTGCTTCTTTGCCGCGTGAACTTTTTTTTACCTGGGCTAGTGAATCTTCCCAATTTTGGATATCATCAATCATTTTCGCATCGCCTACGCGATTGATACATGTAATCTTCTCATTTAAAATATTTTTAACAAAATCGATAGTCGCTTGGTCTAAGTTTGCTGTGGCTTCGAACACTTGATCAAAAAGATTTCTCTCTAATTTATTATCAACATTTGCAAACTCTTTTACTAGGCAGTGTTTTCCACTAGTAATCATTTCAATCGATTTTTTAATCCCGACAATTCTAGGCAAGCGTTGAGTACCACCCGCCCCAGGAATTAATCCTAGGTTTACTTCAGGCAAACCAATCTTAGCTGTTTCTGAAGCGACTCTATAATGACAAGCTAGGGCAACTTCAAAACCTCCACCTAAAGAAGTACCAAAAAGACTTGCTATTACGGGTTTAGTGCAAGCTTCAATTCGATTGACGACATCGGGTAAATAAGGCTCTAACGGCGCACTGCCAAACTCCTTGATATCAGCACCTGCAATAAAAGTCCGTTTCTCACAACGAATAATAATCGCATGAATTATCTCATCTTTCTCGAACTTAATGACCCCATCGATTAAGCCTTGGCGAACAAATTTAGATAATGCATTAACTGGTGGGTAATCAATTGTGATGATACCGATATTATCTTGTGTACTATAAGTAACAGGCGTTGTCATTATGTGGTCTTCCTTTTGAACTAGTATGTCTTTAGGACAGATATATTTTTAGAGTGGATATTTATTTAAATCGAGTGTAAAACGTTTCTGATGCAGCGTTAAGGTTTCCATCAAAACTTGAAAGATTTTGAGTGATATACTTAGTTGATTTTTTTTCTAAAATGCCATAGAGCTTTATTACTAATTTGCGAGCAGTTATACCACTCCACTCAGATGGTAGCATGTTTATTGACAGCTCATGATCTTTGAGAAGAATTCTTCTAAACTCATGAATAAGCAATAATCTAATAAAAAAAACACTTTTGCTAGAAACCATCATCGAGTCATTATTTTTTAAGCAATCTATGATTGGTAGATAATCTTTCATAAATTGATCATATTTATTTTGAAGATCGCTCAATTGCCATTTTTGAAAAACTAATTTTTTTAAAACAGCATTGGAATGCTCATCAATTGTTTGTCCAGAAAATATAACCACAGAATCAAACAGATCAAGCTCCTTAATGGTTTCCTCAAGCGATGTTTTATCAAAAGAAGGGTGAGCATAAACAGAAGCGCTAATTGAACTAAAACCTAACCATTTTAATTGTTTTTTGAGTTGTGGTAGTTTCTCTTCTGATACGAAGCTTGGTAGTAAAATCAGCCAATCATTATTGTCTGAAGAATTAGATGACTTATAAATACGACGTGACGCTTTTAAATTGTGATTAGTCGCGGAGGTCGTAAGCGAATAGTAGCTCTTACGACCAATTTTTTTAACCTGCAACCAATCATCTTCAACTAGTCGAAAAACGGATGTTCGAACTAATCGTTCTGAATAGCCCAATGTGGATAATGACTCTATCAAACTACCAAGCCAAATCCAATTTCCGTGTTGCGAAATGACATCGCCAAAAACGGTAACAATTAAACTTTTACAGCTTATATTAACGCTTTCTACTCTGGTACTTATAAAATGTTCTACCATATTTTTCAAAACTAAGGTTTTAATTTTTCGTTCTAACTAAAATCAAAATCAATTTCAACGTCATCACTAACTGGATGTGCTTGGCAAGTTAGTATCATTCCGTCATTAACTTCTTGTTCTGTTAGAGAATGATTAAAGTCCATCTCCACGGACCCTTTAATGACCTTTGCTTTGCAAGTGGCACATACCCCAGCCTTACAAGAAAATGGTAAATCCGCACCATTTTCAATGGCGGCATCTAAAATATTCTCGCCTCCCATCTCAAGTTCCATTAATACTTTTCTTCCTGCTACTTTTACAGCCACGGATGCCATTTTGTTTCCGTATTTTTTTGCCCTTTCTGCTTGTGTTTTTTCAGCCAATTCAGCCGCTTCGCCAGAGAAAAACAGTTCGTAATGAATCTGCTCATCAGCAAGACCCCATGAACTAAATGCCTTAGCAATTTCTAGCGTCATTGCTTCAGGCCCGCAAACAAATACATCATCGAACTCTTTAATACGGATCATTCTAGCTTGGTCTAGATCTATAATTTTTTGTGCACTAATGCGACCATTCAAAATTACAGCGTCATTCTCTTCTTTGGTAAAAAAATTAAATATTTTTAAACGACTCAAATACTGGTTTTTCAAGAAGCAAAGATGCTCTCTAAACATCATTAATGGCGTTCTTTTATTTCCATATAATAAGGTTATTTGGGAGTTTGGCTCGCTTGCGAGAATTGTCTCTATTTGCGAAAGTATTGGTGTAATGCCGCTGCCAACAGCCACTAAAAGATATTGTTTAGATGAGCCTATGGATAGTTTTGAATAAAAATGTCCTTGTGGCGGCATGACTTCTAGTATCATGCCTTTTTTGAGTTCACTATTTGCAAAATTAGAAAAAACACCGCCTTCAATGGCTTTAACTGCTACCGTCAGAGCTTGGCTACCAACGCCTTTACATATTGAATAAGATCGTCGAATATCTTGACCATTAATATCAGCTTTCAGGGTTAAATGTTGCCCTTGCTTGTATTGAAACTTTTCCTTTAATTCTTCAGCAACAGTAAAATCGATAGCGACTGAATCTTTTGTCAACCGCTCGATTTTTGAAATAGTTAGTGGATAAAATTCAGTACTCATAGTTTTACCTTTTCATCCTCCTACATAAAAGTAGAGGTTTATTTCTTCATCCCCCCCCCAGAGGGGGAGGCTAATATCTAAAAATGCTTAAAATAATCGAACGCTTCAAAACAATCGTTACATTGATAAAGTGACTTACAAGCAGTTGAACCAAATTGACTCAATAGCTTAGTATTACTACTTTCACAAACCGGACAACTGACATCATCATTTTTTTCTGGTGGAGCGATTTGTATACTCTTTAAATGTGCTTTACCCGCTGGTGACATCATTTCTGTCGTCCACGCTGGCGATAGTGTTACCTCTACCTCTACTTTTTTATAACCGTAAGTAGCTAATTCTGTTTTTATGTCTGTAATGATGCTATCAACCGCTGGACAACCACTATATGTGGGCGTTACTGTAATTAAAAGAACATCATTTTTTTCTTTTACGTCTTGTAAAATCCCGAGGTCCCAAATAGTGAGACCAGGTAATTCTGGGTCAAAAACCTTATCCAAAATATTCCAAATGTCAGAATGAGTTGAAGAAACTCTGTAGGCCTTACGACTTGCAAATTCTGGCGAAACTATTGAAATTAAATTTGTCATACTATTTATGCTTTAAAAGAAAAAGATTTACCACTCAAGCCCAGGCATGCTTCTTTGTAAATATTGCATTTCACTTAGCAAATGACCTAAATGTTCCGTATGTATTCCATTTCTTCCGCCACGAATTTGCAGTTTGCTATCAGGAAAAGACATTTCAGACTTCTCCAAGAAAGCTTGTACTTCTTTATTCCAATTAGCTTCCAAACTTTTGCGATCTACAGCAACACCTGATTCCGCTAAGGTTTTTTCCCAATCTTCCATTAAAAATAACTCACCGACAAAGTTTTCTAATTCATCTAAAGCAAGTTGCATTCTTTCTTTGCTATCGCTGGTACCTTCTGCTAGTTGAGTGATCCAAGGTTGACTGCGTTTTAAATGATAACGGCTTTCTTTCACGGCTTTATTCGCTATTGCTGATACTTGGTCATCACTTGAATCACATAATAATTTTAAGTATTCGCAATAGTAAACATCAAGAAAATATTGTCTCACCATAGTGAAAGCAAAATCATTAATCGGTAGTTCGTGGATCAGTAAGTTGGTATATTCACGCTCGTTTCTCAAATAAGCTATATCATCTTCTGTTCGTTTATTGTCTTCTAATTTCACTGCATATTGATAAAACATTCTAGCTCTACCAATATAATCTAATGCAATGTTTGAGAGTGCAATATCTTCTTCTAGATAAGGTCCATTGCTACACCATTCTGACAAGCGGTGGCTTAGTACGACTGAATCATCGCCTAATCCAATTAGAAAGCGAATTAAATTTTGTTGGTTATCTTTCATTATTTTGGCTCTTTAAATTACATGTTTGTGACATTTTCAGGTAACACATAGTGAGTCGCATGCCGGTAAGGTTTATCGTCCATCGGATCGACAAAGTTTGCAATGTCATCTTCTTGTGAGGCTGTTATATCGGTCGACTTGACTACCCAAACACTGACACCTTCTGATCGTCGCATATAACAATCTCTTGCGTACATTAACGCGTGTTCTGGACTTTCCGCGTGGAGACTGCCAACATGCTTATGATCAAGCCCTCGATTAGAACGAATAAATACTTCGTATACAGCCAAGTGTTCTTGATTAATTGTCCGTTCTTGATTGGTCGATGGTTGCTTACTTTCAATTGTCATTATTTATTCTCCCCTGAATTCTAGTTAAAAAATCCTATGCCACATTCGTTTGATTTTTTGCATTCTGTTTTTCCTGATAAGCTCTCACCGCTTCTCGAACCCACTCACCTTCTTTATGGGCTTTTTTGTGATGCTTTAATCGTTGGTAATTGCATGGGCCACTTCCGTTAATCACTTGGTAAAATTCTTCCCAATTAATTTCTCCAGAATCATAAAGACCACGCTCTTCATTCCATTTCAATTCAGGATCTGGCATTTCTAATCCAAGCTCTTCTATTTGAGGAACCGTTTGATCAATAAATTTTTGTCGAAGATAATCATTTGATTGACGTTTGATTTTCCACTTCATAGATTTTCCAGAGTGTGCCGAATCACTATCATGTGGGCCAAACATCATTAATGACGGCCACCAATTTCTATTCATCGCATCTTGTGCTATTTTCTTTTGCTCGGCTGAACCTTTAGCAAGAGCTGTCATAATTTCATAACCTTGACGCTGATGAAAACTTTCTTCTTTACAAATTCGGACCATTGCTCTTGCATAAGGTCCATAGGAGGTTCTTTGTAATGAGATTTGATTCACTATCGCGGCACCATCAACTAACCAACCGATTGCACCAATATCTGCCCAAGTTAAAGTGGGATAATTAAATATAGATGCGTATTTTGCGGCTCCTGATTGCAATGCTTCGATTAGATCACTGCGGGTTATTCCTAGTGATTCTGTCGCACTGTAAAGGTATAAACCATGACCAGCTTCATCTTGTACTTTAGAAAGCAGTACCGCTTTTCGTCTCAGGGTTGGCGCACGCGTAATCCAATTTCCTTCGGGCTGCATACCAATAATTTCTGAATGCGCATGTTGAGACATTTGCCGAATTAAATTTTGACGATAGGCATCTGGCATCCAATCAGTTGGTTCGATTTTTTGTTCATCGGCGATTCGATTATCAAATTCAATTTGATCATTTGTATTTTCAACTGTTTGCATAATAATATTCTCCAAAGAGATTGAATTCACCACAAAGCACATAGACTAAGCTCAAAGAAATATTTTTCTCCCTGAACTCCGTGTCTCCGTGGTAAAATTTATTTTATCTTTTAAGCTTTTTCTATAATCATGGCAATACCTTGCCCTACGCCAATACACATTGTACAGAGCGCATACTGACCACCATTTCTTTGTAATTCATAAGCAGCCGTCATTACCAATCTTGCACCGCTCATTCCCAACGGATGACCAAGCGCAATCGCACCACCATTTGGATTAACACGTTTATCATCATCAGCTAGTCCCAGCTCTCGCATCACGGCAAGACCTTGAGCTGAAAATGCTTCGTTTAATTCTATGACATCCATTTGCTCTAGATTGAGTCCTGCATTTTTTAATACTTTTCGTGAGGCTTCTACTGGACCAAAACCCATAATTTTCGGCTCCAACCCAGAAGTTGCCATACAGACTATTCGTGCAATCGGTTTTAGCTTTTGTGATTCTAACTCATCTTCCGATGCAATCAGTAATGCGCAAGCACCATCATTAATTCCTGACGCATTTCCAGCAGTCACTGTTCCACCTTTTTTAAATGGCGTGCCTAATTTTGCTAAGCCTTCTAAAGTACTCGGACGAGGATGTTCATCAACGGAAAATTCTTTAGTTTCTTTTCGATTAATTTTTACAGTAACCGGAATAATTTCTTTTTCGAAAATTCCAGCTTTTTGTGCTATTTGGGTTTTTTCTTGAGCTCGACATGCAAATTTATCTTGGTCTTCTCTGCTAATATTAAATTTCTCGGCAACATTTTCTGCTGTTTCTGGCATGCTATCTACACCATATTGCTCAGCCATTTTGTTATTGACAAAACGCCATCCCATAGTTGTATCATAAATCTCTGCTTTGCGCGAAAAAGCTGATTCAGATTTTGGCATTACGAAGGGCGCACGAGACATTTGCTCCACTCCACCCGCGATTGCCATTGATTGCTCTCCACAGGCAATAGCTCTTGCAGCTGTTCCAATCGCATCCATTCCAGAGCCACATAAACGATTGATAGTAACTGCAGGAACTGACGTAGGCAACCCAGCCAATAAGCCACTCATACGTGCTACATTTCGATTGTCCTCACCCGCCTGATTAGCGCAACCATAATAAAGATCGTCAACCTCGCTCCAATTAACTTGAGGGTTCCGTTCGATTAAAGCTTTGATAGGAATAGCGCCTAAATCATCGGCTCTGACTCCAGATAAAGAACCACCGAACCGACCAATAGGTGTTCTTACTCCATCGCATATGTAAACTTTTTTCATTCTAAAACCCTTCAAATTGAAATCAACTACTTGCCTTTAAACTTAGGCTCTCGTTTTTCCATGAATGCCGCTACACCTTCTTTATAATCATGACTTTTCCCAAGCTGTTGCATGGCTTTTCTTTCTCTTTCTAATTGTTCATTAAGACTGAAATCAAACGAGGTATGAACTAATTCTTTAATATTAGCGAGCGCTTCCGTTGGCTGTGTCGCCAAATAGCTTGTTAGTTTAGTCACTTCTGCCGGTAAATTTTCATCATCAACCACTTGATAAATCAGTCCCCATTGCTCAGCTTGTTCAGCTTTTAATTTATTACCGAGCATTGCTAAAGCTTTTGCTCGTGGTAAGCCTAATGCGCGAGTAAAGTGCCATGAACTTCCTGAGTCTGGTACTAAACCTACTTTGGCAAATGATAAAATAAAAGACGCACTACGAGCAGCAATAACAATATCGCAGGCCATGACTAAACTAGCGCCAGCACCAGCAGCCACACCATTAAGGGCACAAATCACAGGCATTTTGAGATTAGTAATTCTACGTATTAACGGATTATAAAATTTTTCTACCGACATTCCTAAATCAGGTGCTTCGCCATCAGCTGTCACTGCGCGATCGCCAAGATCTTGACCTGCACAAAAACCGCGACCTTCTCCGGTGATCATTAAACAACGTGTTTCACCATCGTTAGCAATACCGTCTAAAGCACTTTGTAACTCTTCATGCATTTGTACATTAAAACTGTTTAACCGATCAGGGCGGTTCAGCGTTAAATTGGCAACGCCATTTTGTTTTTCTAATTTAATTGTTTTATACATTCTAATTTTTCATCCTCTCAACCAAAGTCAAAATATCATAAATCGCAACGGGCTCTTGATGTTGATTAGTCACTTCAACAGCCCAAACGACAATTCCAGTATCATATTTATCATCAGGCTTTTTAGTTTTCTTAATTTTTCTTTTTGCGGTTATTTGAACTTGAATGGTATCGCCGATGCCAACAGGCTCTACAAATCGTAAGTTATCAATTCCGTAGTTTGCAATGACTGGTCCTTGTCCTGGATCGACAAACATTCCTGCAGCTGCAGATATCACAAAATAACCGTGCGCTACGCGCTTTTCAAAAAATGAATCTTTTGCCGCAATTTCATCAAAATGCGCGTAAAAATGATCGCCCGATAAACAGCCAAAATTGACTATGTCCGCTTCGGTAACTGTTCGACGATGAGTGGTTAGCGACTCGCCAATTTCTAATTCGTCAAAATATTTTCTAAACGGATGAACGCGGTCTGTTTTGGTTTGTGCGCCTTTAGTATATTGATTAGTAATTGCCATTATTGAGCTAGGTGAACCTTGAATAGCTGTCCTTTGCATATAATGTTTGATAGCACGGGAGCCACCTAATTCTTCACCGCCACCGGCGCGACCTGGACCACCATGAACCAAGCTCGCTAGTGGCGAACCATGACCAGTAGATTCTCTTGCACATTCCGCATCCAACACTAGCATTCTACCGTGATGCGATGCACTCTCTAGAATGATGTTACGCGCATAATCGGCACTTTTTGTAATCACCGAGCCTACCAAACTTCCTTTGCCCATTTTTGCTAACTCTATGGCTTGCTCGATCCCATCATAAGGCATCAGTGTACTCACAGGTCCAAATGCTTCGACCTCATGTGCTATGGTATTTTTAAACGGGTTAATACAACGTAATAAAGTGGGTGCCATAAATGCACCCTGATCTTTATCAATGCCAACTAGAGAATAATCATCAAAGCCATTCAATATCACTTCGTTGCCGGACATTAAAGTTTCCACAGCGGAAAGAACATCATCTCTTTGACTCTTACCAACTAACGCGCCCATTCTTGTTTCTTTTTGAGACGGATCGCCAATCGCTGTCGTTTTCAATCTTTTGATTAATGCTGCACTGGCAGCTTCTGTCATATTGGCAGGAACAATTGCTCGACGAACTGCCGTACATTTCTGTCCAGCTTTAGTGGTCATTTCTGTAGCGACTTCTTTTATATATAGCGCAAACTCAGGATCTTCAACTCTTACATCGGGTGCTAAAATACAGCAGTTTAATGAATCTGCTTCCATTGTAAATGGAACACTTTTAGCGATAATATTAGGATGTCTTTTAAGCTTTTGTCCGGTAGATGCAGAGCCTGTAAAAGTCACTACATCTTGCTCATTCACATGATCTAAAATATCACCTACGCTACCGCTAATTAATTGAACCGTTCCTTTTGGTAGAATCTCGGACTCAACGATTGCTTTTACAACTGCTTCAGTTAAATAACAGCTGACTGTACCAGGCTTAACAATGACGGCTACACCCGCAATGATACTAGGTGTGATTTTTTCTAGCATACCCCAAACAGGAAAGTTAAAAGCGTTAATATGTAGAGAAACACCCTGCTTAGAAGTCAGTATATGCTGACCAACAAAGGTTCCATTAGCGGAAAGAGGTTCTACTGGGCCTTCTACAATAAAGGTGTCATTATTAAGTTCACGGCGGGCGATGCCTGTGTAACTAAACATAGTGCCAATGCCGCCCTCTATATCGACCCAAGAATCAGCCTTGGTTGCTCCACTCATATAAGAAATTCGGTAAAAATCATCTTTACGGTCAAGAAGGTATTTAGCTAGCTGCTTGATTAACTCAGCGCGGGCATGAATCGTTAATTTACGCAACTCGGTACCTGCAACGCTTCGGCCGTATTCTAAAATCTCATCAAAGCCAGAATCCAGTGAGTGAACTTCCCCTATCACATCATCATTGACTGAGTTAACTAAGGTATCAACGCGACCTTTGCCACTGCACCATTCACCTCTTACGTAGCTTTGTATTTTCATTTTTAAACCGTATCTTTAATCCGATACAAAATAATAGCAAAAATGCATTATCATGTAACGCTTTAATGAGAAAAAAACTAAGTTTTGATGATTGACGCAGATCTGAAGGCTTCCAGTTAAGAGCAACTAGCCTACTATGAGTATAATGTTTAGTACCGATTGCCTTTATTTGCCACTCATAATATATTCGCCCTTATACCAAATAATTTAACCCGTGCTAATTGTTTCTCTTTGCCTTCAACTGATAAT
>JBLIBL010000082.1:0-14879 GCA_047633355.1 Polaribacter sp. | reverse complement strand
TGGGATATCACCAAAGACTCAAACGGAAAGCTACTAGAAAAAGAATTGGAAGCGAATGCGAGAGTGGAAGGTACCTACCGGTCGGCCTTCAATTTTGGCTTAGGTCAACGAGAGAGAGATTGGAATAATATGCTCTTTGATGAAGATTTTTATTTTATTTTTGCCGGAGTAGAGCCGCTTTCAGGTTTGAGATTTAACATTAATTATAATTGGGGAAAATCGATTGATTTTGCCAATACAAAATTAGGTGATTCACGAAGAGTTTCGCCGGGAGTAGAATGGCAAGCTAATCAACATTTACTAGTACTTTTAAACTATTCTAAACAATGGTTTGATGTTGATTCAGGCGAGCTATTTAATGCTTCGGCAGCAAACTTACGATTAAGTTATTTATTTGATGAAAGAAGTAGTCTTCGACTTACCTTGCAGAAGCTAGATATTAATAAAAACCCAATGCTTTACGATTCATTCTTAGACGATGATCTCGATAACGAGATTCCAAAATTAATAGAGTTAGCCACTCAATTTTTATATTCTTATAAGGTAAACCCACAAACTTTATTTTTTGCAGGTTACTCCGATAATGGTTTCCAAAATGATCAAATGGCGCATATAGAAAAAGAAAAGCGTTCAGTTTTTATGAAATTTTCTTATGCTTGGCAGATTTAGTTTAACCTAATTCAAAAACATTTCTAGACTTTAAGTCTCCTTGCCTATTTTCATCCTCAAAACAAACACCGCGCATTCTTTCAACAATGTCTTCATTAACTGAGCCCCATAAATAATAGCTATGCTCGGTCATTCCACCCACAATATTAGAACAATCCACCTGATAAATTTTATTATGTAAATGTTCTGGCCGCGCTGCACCCGCATGCCCTAAGCGTTCTGAGTTACCTTTGGAATAATCAGAAATATACATTGCAACGTCACCACGATTATAATAAATATTAAGACTCCGGCATAACTCATGCGCATTTTGCATTGGCTCTGATTTCTCTAATACGTTATCTGCTACGTCAGGTGCACACATGAATATATTCTTAAATAATCGAGGTAGGGCACTTTGACTGGTGTTTTCTTTAAGTGAAGCTAGTGCGTTTTCAAAAACAAAATTCCCCATTGAGTGACATAATAAATGTAATTCCTGACCACATTCCTTTAGCGCAGGGTTTGAATGTTGTGGTCTCAAAGTCATTAAAAAATCACGCAGTTTTAAAAAACCACGAGCCACTGCAATACCCGAGTCTGTGGCATCTTGACGATCCGATGAATAAGCTCTGTCTTTCATCATTTCACCATTAGACGGCCAACTAAAAAGAAAAACAGTCACGGATTTATTGCTGTTTTTTTGATGAATACTTTCTCTGTTAAGCATTAACTCTAAAGCCATAGCAGAACCAACCGCGCCCCACCAACCTACATTAAAACCATGGATATTAATCATAATATCCTGCTTTTCATCCATGATTTTTTTTAAATCTTGAAATAATTCTGTGGACGCTAACTTATCAACGTCAGCATGACTTTTACTCCCTGTAGTAATGTCTTTATACGCTTTAATTTTCGCGTGTTTTTTTGCTAGATTAGTTAAATAGCCCGATAGTCCAATGCCATCACCGATCCGCTTGTGTTTAGTTTTTGTAAGGTAGTCAGTTTCGATAATTTTTTCATCAACCGTTAATTCAACTTTACCAAACCTTAAATTACTATTTCGATCTGAGCTAAAATTTTTGCCATAACCCTCTGGTTCCCATCGGTTATTTCCTTGATGATTTCGGTTTGTCGCATAATAGAGTGTGATTTTCATTTTAGAGCAGTTTCTTTTATAGTCTTATTCTAACTTTATACACTTGATGAGAAATAGAATCAAACTCTGATTTTAATGCAGGCATCCATGTAGGTACTTAGGATTTGCCTGGAGCAAAATCCTGACAGTCCATCCCTGGACACCGCAGTACCGGCATCCATGCCTCTTTACTGCATACAGTCCATCCCTGGACATAAAAAACGAGCCGAAGCTCGTTTAAATTGATTTAAGACTAGGCTTAAACCCGCTCAAAAACAGTCGCAATCCCCTGCCCTAAGCCGATACACATAGTCGCTACACCTAAAGTCGCTTCTTTACTTTCCATTAATCTCAAAAGTGTTCCGCTGATACGCGTTCCAGAACAACCAAGAGGGTGACCAAGAGCAATCGCGCCACCGTTCAGGTTTATTTTGGAATCCATATCATCCAAAATCCCTAAATCTTTCATTACTGGTAAAGCTTGCGCTGCGAACGCTTCATTTAGTTCCCATAAATCAATATCTGACGCTTGTAACCCTGCACGTTTAAGTGCTTTTTTCACAGCCGGAACTGGTCCATAACCCATAATAGCTGGATCGCAACCGGCAACGCCCATACTTCTAACTTTCGCAAGAGGTGTTAAACCTAAATCTTTTGCTTTTTGAGCACTCATAATTAGCATTGCAGATGCACCATCTGATAGAGCTGAAGCATTACCTGCAGTAACCGTTCCGCGAGGGTCAAATACTGGCCTTAAACCTGCTAAACCTTCTTTAGTAGTTTCTGCACGAATAACTTCATCATAATCAAACATTTTTAAAGCACCATTTGTATCATGCCCTTCCATTGCTAAGATCTCTTTCGAAAAGGCACCGCTTGTAGTAGCTGCATGCGCTCTTTGATGAGAATTATAGGCAAACAAATCTTGAGTTTTTCTATCAAAACCATGCATTTTACCAAGCATTTCAGCGGTTAAACCCATCATACCTGAAGCTTTAGCGGCATATTTTGAAATTTGTGGGGCAAAGTCAACTCCATGCATCATAGGCACATGTCCCATATGTTCAACTCCACCGACGATAAATATATCACCGTTGCCCGTTTGAATTGCTTGGGTTGCAGAGTGAATTGCTTGCATAGACGAGCCGCATAAACGATTAATCGTTTGTCCTGCAACCGTGTGTGGTAAATCAGTCATTAACGATGCATTTTTGGCAATGTTAAAACCTTGCTCTAGCGTCTGTTGCACACAGCCCCAAATAACATCTTCAACTTCTGCAGGGTTAACAGCAGAGTTTCTGTCTAATAGACCTTGTATCAAACGAGCGCTTAAAATTTCCGCTCGTGTATTTCTGAACATTCCACCTTTACAACGACCCATAGGGGTTCTAATTGCGTCGACTACTACTACATCATTGGCATCTGTCATTTTAATATCTCCGAATTCACTTTTGCTTAACTTGGTCGTTTAATCGTCTAGGTCTATCAAAGTCTAGGCGTTATAGAAATTTTTGTTATCCGCAGCTAATTGTTTCAGTAGCGCAGGAACTTCATAACAAGCACCTAATGGCTGGTATTTTTCAGCCATAACAATAATTTTGTTTAAACCGATTTCATCTGCGTATTTTAATGCACCACCTCTAAATGGAGGGAACCCAATACCAAATAATAACGCCATATCCGCCTCTTCAGCGGTTGCAACAATCCCTTCCTCTAAACAGCGAGTCACTTCAAATATTAATGGTAACATCATACGGTCAATAATTTCTTGAGCTTCAAATTCCTTGCTCGGTGTACCTATCAAGTCGAAAATACCTTCTACAAAATCTTTCTTAGGTCGACCCTTTTTATCTAAACTATATGTGTAAAAGCCAGAACCTGTTTTTTGGCCTAACTTATTGTCATCAAAAAGTTTAGCAACAGCATCACCATCCACTCGTGGCATTCTTTCAGGAAACCCCTCTGCGAGCACGCCAGCACAATGATAAGCAGTATCAACACCAACCACGTCAATTAAATACGCTGGCCCCATTGGCCAACCAAATTTAGTCATAACCTTATCAACTTGACGGAAATCAACACCTTCATCCATCATTAGGCTAAACCCTCTAAAATAAGGGAACAATACTCGGTTAACGTAAAAACCAGGACAGTCTTTAACAACAACCGCTGATTTACCCATAGTACTAGCATAAGCAACTGTTGCCGCGATGGTCTCATCTGAAGTTTTTTCACCTCTAATTATTTCGACCAACGGCATTTTATGAACTGGATTAAAAAAGTGCATGCCGCAGAAATTTTCTGGGCGTTTCAAATTAGTCGCCAACAAATCAATTGAAATGGTAGAAGTGTTTGATGTCAGTATGGCGTCATCGGCGATATGGCTTTCGATTTCCTGTAAAACAATATCTTTTATCTTTGGATTCTCGACAACGGCTTCAACAACTAAATCAGAGTGTTTAATACTCGAATAATCAAGAGTTGGAGAAATTGTAGATACTATTTTTGCCATTTTATCGGCTTTTAATTTACCAATTTTCACGCCTTTACTTAAGATCTTAATCGCTTCATTCATACCTAGATCGAGTGCTGGTTGATTAATGTCTTTCATGACTACAGGAATGCCTTTGCTGGCAGATTGGTAAGCAATTCCGCCACCCATAATACCCGCACCAACAACCGCCGCCTGTTTCACTTGCTTGGTCGCTGTTTTAGCGGCAATTTTTGCTTTTCCTTTGATTAACTGATCGCTTAAAAATATTTGTACCATCGCTCGAGCTTGCGAAGTTTGGCAAACCTTTACAAAACCTTCATGCTCAACTTTTAAAGCCTCATCACGAGACATTCTAGCAGCCTTTTCGATGACGTTAATCGCTTCCATTGGCGCAGGGTAGTTGGGCATCGCTTTTGCGCCTACTACACCTTTAGCCACATTAAAAGCCATTAAGCCTTCAAGTTTATTGAGTTTTAAAGGTTGTTGTTTAATTGCCTTTCGGTTTTTCCAATCAAGTTTTCCATCGGCCGCATCAGTCACCATTTGAATGGCAGTGTCTTTTAATAATTCATGTGCAACAACTGAGTCGATTGCGCCCACTTTAAGCGCATTTTCAGGTTTTTGTGGTTTCGCAGTAGCAATCCATTCAATCGCATTATCTGCTCCAATTAACCTTGGTAAACGCGTCGTTCCACCAAAACCTGGAATGATTCCTAATTGCGTTTCTGGGAGTCCTACTCTTGCTGCAGGCGATGCTATTCGGAAATCGCAAGATAGCGCCATTTCCATACCGCCACCCAATGCGAATCCGCCGAGTGCGGCGGCTGTAGGAAAAGGCAAATCTTCAAAGCTACTAAAAATGGCATTTGCTTCAACACACCAAGCAATCATTTGTTCCTGTGTTTCTTTAAACATCCCTAAAAACTCAGTGATATCGGCACCAACAACAAAAACGCTTTTTGCACTTGTTACAATCACACCGCGCACGCCATCTGCTGAGGATAATTTATCCGTTACTTGTTTTAGTTCTTCTAAAGTCGCTTTATCAAACTTGTTAACTGAACCACTTTTATTATCGAATATTACTTCCGCTATGCCGTTATCAAGCATTTCACAGCGAAGAAATTGACCTTCATATATCATTCGTTTGCTCCGTTTATTGAGTTTATTTCAATCGAGTGGAAAGAGTTTAGCCCTTAAAAATAGAAAGTGTTACCTAGTTTTCACCCGTGTTTTATAAATTGACTGAATTTGCTGAGTTGATTATAACTAGATAGACCAACAATTCAAACAGTTGTTTGAATAAAGTTGAGCGAACGTTCGTTTTTTCGATAAATTCTACATTGTTTTTACAGCATAAGACTCGGTATACTGCTGATTAGCATAAATAGGAGATATCATATGAAAACAGCAGTTGAGCAACTCTCTACTTATAAAAGCGTTCATTTAAATAGAAGCAACGTAAAAACTCACTTTGTTGGTGTTCCAATGATTGTTTGGGCTTTAATGGTTCTAATGAGTTTAGTCCAACTACCACTTAAAATTCCAACAACAGAGATTTCACTAACGCTTGCAATGGTCTTTTTTGTTGGTGTAGTCATCTACTACGCTATATTAAACCTCAGCTTAGCCAGTGGTCTAATTATATTCTTCACACCTATTTTATATAGTGCCCATTTACTATCGTTTACAGAATATGCATCTTGGGTAGCGATAGGTGTTTTTATTATCGGTTGGATATTACAGTTTATTGGGCATCACTTTGAAAAAGCTAAACCCGCATTTGTTGATGATCTGAATCAGCTATTAATTGGCCCCCTTTTTGTAATAGCTGAAATCTTTTTTATATTTGGCGCATTAAAAAAATTGGACGAAGAAATAACTCCCATCGCGATTGAAAAAAGACGTGCTTTTGAGACTAGTCAATAAAATGAATTCTAATCCGTCAAATAAACTCGACCTGTCCTATCTATACACTCAACACATTAATGATCTTTTGAAAAGACATCGTCAATTGATGAAGAAAAATAATATCGTGTCACTTTTAATCCCATCAGGTGTCCCACTTGGAATTTATTTAGATGATATGCAATACCCATTCAAATCAAGTTTTTTGCTTCGAACTTATTTGCCTTTAACTGAAATCACGGACAGCTATTTAATCATTAATAAAATAGGCAAACCAACTTTAATTTATTATCAACCTATTGATTTTTGGCATACACCACCTTCTGATCCAATCGACTTTTGGTCATCCCATTTTGATATTAAAATCATCACTCAGTTTGAACAAGCTTTAGAGTTTTTCCCCGAGAATAAAAACTCGACTCATCTACTAGGCGAACAAACACAATTAACTAAAAATCTCGATAAAATTTCAGCGAATAATGAGCAGTTTATAAATGAAATTTATTGGCAACGAGCCTACAAAAGTGAATACGAAATAGCTTGTCTAAAACAAGCTAATCGTAAAGCTGTATTTGCACACAGTGTTGCTGAAGAGCAATTTAGATCAGACAAGAGTGAGTTACAAATACATCTAGCTTATTTAGAAGCTGCTAACGTATTAGAACATCAACTACCTTACGGAAATATTGTTGCATTGAATGAACATGCTTCAATACTACATTACATGGAATGTAGTGCTGAAAAGGTTAACAGTCACCTATCATTTTTAATTGATGCTGGCGTTAGCTATAACGGTTATCACTCTGATATTACTCGCACCTATTCTTATAAAAATGATGAGTTTTCTGATTTAATTATTGCTATGGACGAAATGCAGTTAACCTGTATTGACTCCATAAAAAATGGTCAAAATTATTGTGACTTACACATTGATGCTCACCTTAAAATTGCTGAAATAATTAGCCAGTTTGATTTTGTTGATATGTCCGCAAGTGAAATGCTCGAGTCAGGTATTAGCAGTGCATTTTTCCCACATGGTTTAGGTCACTTAATTGGCTTACAGGTGCATGATGTTGGCGGTCAATTTGCGGATGCTAATGGAAAACTAAATCCACCACCAAGCTCCCATCCATTTTTAAGAAGTACGAGGAAAATGGAAGCTAATATGGCATTTACTATAGAGCCTGGGCTTTATTTTATTGAGTCCTTACTAAAACAATATAGAAACTCGGGTTCCAACAGTCAATATTCTTCGTTATTTAATTGGAATAAAATTGAATCCTTTATGCCCTACGGTGGCATTCGAATTGAAGATAATATTGTTATTCAAGAAAATAGCGTATTAAATTTAACCCGCGATGCTTTCGCAGAACTATAACGTACCCTCTTCTGCGATTAAAGTTGAAGAGAGTATAAAGGGTAGTCAGTTTATTACCCGCATTCAAAACGTAACCACAAGTGAAGAAGCTAAGTCGTTTATAAAAAATTTAAAATTAACTTTCTCAGACGCAAACCACCACTGCTGGACTTATATTATTGGTAACCCTAACTCAACGACGTTAATTGGTTGCAGTGATGATGGTGAGCCCTCTGGCACTGCAGGAAAACCCATGCTTCATGTTTTACAACACGCACTAATCGGCGATATCGTTATTGTGTGTACTCGTTATTTTGGCGGGACTAAGCTGGGTACTGGCGGTTTAGCTAGAGCATATGGTGGAGGTGTTAAGCTTGCTCTTGAAAAACTGACAACAATAGAAAAAATTCATTATAAAAAGTTTAATTTTTGCCTTGGTTATGCGCAACAGAAAGACTTTGAACACTTATTAGAAGTCTATCAATCCAACAACCTCAATATAAACTATTCAAGTAAACTTGAAATATCTGTTGAATTAGCAAGTTCGGAGACTGAAAAATTTATAGATGCCCTGACTAATCTTTGTAAAGGGGATGTTGAGTGGAGAAAAATATAAATTGGTAAAAATATTTACGCATATTAACGATATCGTCTTATTAAATTGCGCCATCTACCTTTCTATAACAAACGGAATTTACCCTTTTGCTGTTGGCTAGCTAGGAACCAAAGTAGTACTTTTATTCGGTCATATTTTTACCAGAATGGTTGCTTTAAAACGAGGAGAAACAAAGCGAATTAAAGCCATTGCTTTTGCTTAGCTCTATTTTTTATTGGCTCGATTTTCTTTCTGGCTCTGTATAAGCCTTAATTACAAAACTTAATTTTTACTCTTTAGAGCGCCATCGATCAAGCTGCTCATCCTTCTCTTCCCACATACCATTCACCCACCTTTGAACTTTACGTCGATTTTCACTACTCTCTATATAGCTACCTTGCACTTCTTCAGGTATTTCAATTAGCTTAGCTTTTACATGAATATAATTTAACTCACCTGTCATAAAGTCCCAAAAACTTGGGGAGGGGTGTTTTGGATAGTCAATGGTCACATCTAATACCTGTTTGATTTCATTACCCATAAAGGTCAACACATAACCAACGCCGCCTGCCTTTGGTTTTAACAGGTTAGTGAATTTTGGAGGCTGATTGTCATGTTTGTCGGTGGTAAAGCGGGTTCCTTCAGGAAAATTCATGATTGAAATTGGAATACTTTTAAATTTTTCACAGGCCTTACGTGTGGTTTCAAAGTCTTGCCCTTTTTTGTGAGGGTTCTTTTTAATATAGGTCTTTGAAAAACGCTTCATAAATGGAAAGTCTAATGCCCACCAAGCTAACCCCAAAACAGGTACCCAAAGTAACTCCTGTTTTAAAAAGAACTTTAAAAATGGCACTTTACGATTGAGTACTTTTTGCAAAACTAAAATATCCACCCAGCTTTGGTGGTTTGCCATCACTAAATACCATTCTTTGGTTGATAGATTTTCTGGGAGTTCTATTTGCCAGTCAATTGGACTAGCAAGTTTTAGCGTTAATGCATTGATTGATATCCAATTACTTGCGCTAGCGTTTAATAAACGATCACAAAAAAATTTAACTTGTGAAAATGGTAAAGCAAATTTAACAATGGCGAATGCAAAAATGGGAATAACCCAAAACAACGTGTTAATTACATGAATTATAAAAGAAATTGAACCAACGAGTGTTTTGGGCAAAAATTTAGATAACATATTGATGTACGATAAACGGTTAATACGATTAAAGGGTGATTATACTCCTTTAAGCGTTTAAACTTAACCAAATCAATATAAATGGCTAAATTCACATGTTAAACCCGAAAATTATTGAAGATCTAGCAGAAAAGTTTACACAGAATATTCCTCCTGGAGCGAAAGCTTTTCAAAAAGATATTGAGTCCAGCTTTAAGCAAGCCATGCAGTCTGTTATAAGTCGATTAGATTTAGTAACAAGAGAAGAGTTTGATGTTCAAACCAAGGTGTTGGCTAGAACGAGAGAAAAGATTGAGCAACTCGAAAAAAGATTAGATGAAACACAGCAAGATAATAATTAAGCTCTAATTGACCTGAGTTTTGTTTTTTTTATGCCATCATTTTTTAAGAAGTCTAAAAACTGGTCCACCGGCATAGGTTTCGCGTAAAGAAATCCTTGAATATAATCACAACCTTCTTTTTTCAAAATCTCCGCTTGTTCAGGCTCTTCCACACCTTCAGCGACTACTTTTATAGATAACTTGTGTGATAGATCAATCATAGAGCTAACTATGGCGCTATCTCTACCTTCAACCGCTAAATTGTCGATAAAAGCCTTGTCTATTTTAAGAATATCCGCGGGGAAATTTTTCAAATATGTCAATGAAGAATAACCTTTGCCAAAATCATCCAGCGCAATCGATACTCCCATACTCGATATCAAATTCAATACTGCATTATTTTTTTCTACGTGCTCTATCATTATATCTTCAGTTAATTCTATTTCTATATAACTCGCATTAACGCCAATATCTTCGATAGCACTTTTTACATTATGCGCTAAATCACCTTGCTTAAAATGGGAGCCAGAAATATTAATTGAGAATTTAATACCTCCATTTTTTAACTTATCGTTTTCTTTTTTAAAAAAATCAGTGCTATTAACTAATTTAGCGGTATAACAAACTTGTCGTAATACCCACTGTTCAACGCCAATCATCATGCCCATTTCTTCAAGCAAAGGAATAAACTTATCAGGTAAGATAATGCCCAAGGTTTGATGCCTCCACCTTAGCAATGCCTCTGCACCAGAAATTTCATTAGTTTTCACATCAAATTGAGGCTGGTAAAATAATTCAAATTCGCCCCTAATTAACGCTTTACGTAAATCCCGTTCTAAAACCAGCTTTAATCTTGACTCTTCACTGAGATCATTTGAATAAACATAGTATTTATTTCTTCCCAACTCTTTCGCTTTATACATGGCAATATCAGCGCTTTTAATCAATGTTAAAGGCTCAATCCCACATTCTGGGAAATACGAAATGCCAATACTAGTAGTAACAAACACCTCTTGATCGTGAAGGTTCATCACTGGCAATAACGATTGTTGTACCTTCTCTGCAACGATAGACAACTCTTCTTTGTCGTTAATATCATCAATCAAAATAGTAAACTCATCGCCACCAAAACGTGCAACGAGGTCAACCGCTCTCACAGCACTTTTTATTCGTAAAGCCACTTCCTTTAACAGAAGATCGCCAATGTCATGCCCTAGGGAGTCATTGACCATTTTGAAGCGGTCTAAATCTAGCAACATTAACCCAAAGGCAGTATGCCTTCTTTTTGAAACATCAATTGATCTAACCAAGTGCTCTTGAAACAAATAACGATTACTTAGGCCCGTTAATGGATCATGGGTTGCCAAAAAGCTGAGTTTTGCTTCTCTATTTTTTCGAAACAGTACGTGCCTAATACTTCGCTCTAAACTATCTTTAGTTAAACTATCGATTGGTAAACAGTCTGAAGCACCCAATTCCATGGCATGCTTGTCAACGGATAAACTATTGCCTCGCGTAATAAAGATAATTGGGATGGGGGTTTGAAGGCTTTTTATTTTTGCAATATATGCAAGCCCGACGTTACCTGCACCACTTTGATTAACCAAAATCAAATCATAATAATGATGGTCAAAAATCTTCATATTTAATTTTTCGGCAAACTTCACTTGATACAGCTCGCTTCGATCACCATACAAAAATTGTTTTATTTTTATTTTCTGTTTTTCATCCTGATTAAACACGAGTAATTGAACCATTTCTTTTTCCACGGTAGTTTGTCAACTACATTATGATTTACCCCAATAATTTTGAGGCATCATTAATCAGTATAGGAAATAAAACAGCAATCCGCGGAAAAGTTACGCTGAATAATTAGTCTTTTGATTATCTATTTAAGAAATAAGTGGTAAATGATTTTATGAATGAACCGATTATATGGTGGAAACGCCGCTTTTGCGGAATAGATTCGACCTCTTTTTAATATTGGTTTGGCTGCACTAAAGGATAAAAAACCTTCCTTTCCATGATATTTACCCATTCCTGATCCGCCGACACCGCCAAAAGGTAAGTCTTCTTGTGCTACATGATTAACACTATCATTGATGCATACGCCACCAGCATGAGTTTGCATAAGTACTTGATTCTGAGTTTTCTTGTTTAGGCTATAGAGATAAAGAGCCAATGGGCGAGCTTTTGCTTGGATGAACGAGATCGCTTCATCAATATTTTTATAGGTTAATATTGGTAAAATGGGGCCAAAAATCTCCTCCTGCATCACTTCCATTTTATCGTTAGCTCCGATTATTAACTGAAGAGGCAAACATCGTAACTGACTCTCAGGTTGATCGGCCAATGAAATAACAACGGCTCCCCTTGCTTTAGCATCTTCAATTAACCCTTTTAATCGAGAATACTGTCGCTCATTAATCACTGATGAATAGTCGCCACAACTCAAATCAGGGTACAAAGCAGTAAAACCTTTCTTGAGCGATGCCACTAATTCATCTAATTTTGATTCAGGGCAAAGCACGTAATCAGGAGCAACGCAGGTTTGTCCAGAATTTAAGCATTTACCGTACAAAAGTCTTTCAACTGCAAAATCAGTCGTCACGTCATCCGCAATAATGGCTGGCGACTTACCGCCTAGCTCTAATGTCACAGGTGTTAAATTTTTAGCCGCCGCCGCCATAACGTGTTTGCCAACTGTTGTTGAGCCAGTAAAAATCAAATGATCAAAAGGTAACGCAGAGAAAGCCGCTGCAATTTCAGCTTCACCTTCTACGATTGCGACTTCATCTTTAGAAAATGCCTCATTAACAATATCATTTAAAATTCGATTGCTATACGGCGTGAATTCACTTGGCTTGATCATCGCCCTATTTCCAGCGGCAATAGCGGCAATTAGAGGCCCTAAAGTTAGAAATACCGGGTAATTCCATGGCGCCATTATTCCAATGACACCCAATGGTTGAAACATTATTTGGCTACTTGCAGGTTGAAATAATGCTGATACATGACGTTTTTCAGGCTTCATCCAATTACGTAGGTGTTTGATATGATAACCAATCGATAGGATCGTTGGCATAATATCTGCCAATTGTGTTTCATCTTTACTACGGTGACCAAAATCAGCCGATATCGCTTTAATTAACTTGTCTTTGTGTTTCAGCAATGCAATTTTTAGAGCCTTTAACTGAGTAATTCTTAACTTTTCACTGGGAAAAGGTTGACGCCTAAAGGCATCTTGCTGGATTTGTAGTAGTTCTTTTAAATCGTGTTTGCTAGTTGCCATATATTGTCTCGCTAATCTAACCTCACAATTAATAAGTGAGGTGATCCAAATAATAAACCAATTATAAACCAATGATAAACCGAATTACATGTTCGCTCACCTCAAATATAGGTAAAATACGGTTTTAATTCATGTGAAAGGTAATCGACTGCTAAATGGATGTCTCACTTATTTTAGATAGTCTTAATAAAGACCAGCGTGATGCTGTAACCGCCGATGTTTCGGCTCTTTTAGTATTAGCTGGTGCAGGGTCTGGTAAAACTCGCGTTCTGGTGCATCGTATCGCTTGGTTGATTTCCGTTCAGGGACTTGCACCACATGCGATTATGGCGGTTACTTTTACCAATAAAGCGTCTAAAGAAATGAAACATCGCATCGAGTCACTACTTGGTCGCTCAAGCGGCGACATGTGGATAGGCACCTTTCATGGACTTGCACATAGGCTGTTAAGAGCCCATGCACGCGATGCTGATTTACCTGAAACCTTTCAAATTTTGGACTCAGACGATCAGCTACGTGTCATAAAAAGAGTCATGAAGGAAATCAGCATTGATGAAAATGAATGGCCGGCTAAACAAGCGATGTGGTTTATCAATCAACAAAAAGATGAAGGTAGGCGACCTAAAGATATACATCATCAAGGCGATCTTTTTACTAGCACTTACACCAAAATTTATTACCAATATCAAAATGCGTGTCAAGTTGGTGGACTAGTAGATTTTGCAGAGTTGTTATTTAAAGCCTATGAATTAATTAGAGATAACCAGCATTTACGCGAACATTATCAAGAAAGGTTTCAACACCTTTTAGTTGACGAGTTTCAGGATACTAATGGTATTCAATACGCTTGGATTAAATTATTAACTTCTAAAAACTGTAAAATTTCAATCGTTGGTGATGATGATCAATCTATTTACGGTTGGCGTGGTGCTAAAATTGAAAATATTCAAAAATTTGAACAGGAATATGGTGATAATAAGATCATTAAACTTGAACAAAACTACCGATCAACCGGTAATATATTAGAGGCCGCAAACGCGGTTATCGCTAACAACTCGGAGAGAATGGGCAAAAACCTTTGGACGGATGACAATGCCGGCGATCCAATTTCTATTTATGCCGCATTTAACGAACAAGAAGAAGCTCGGTTTATTGCAAGCCAAATTAAAGACTGGGTTGACCAAGGCAAGGCTTATTCAGACTGCGCTATTTTATATCGCTCAAATGCCCAATCACGTGTTCTTGAAGAATTTTTATTACAAAGGCAAATTCCTTACCGTATTTATGGCGGTTTAAAGTTCTTTGAAAGAGCAGAAGTCAAAACGACACTAGCTTATGTTCGATTAATGTATAACCGCCAGGATGATGCTGCTTTTGAACGAGTCGTTAATGTACCGGCTAGAGCCTTAGGCCCTAAAAGTATTGCAACAATTCGCGATAAAGCCCGAGAAAATAACTCAACTCTTTGGCAAGCGGCACGAATTGTTGCCGATGAAAAACTATTAACGCCAAAAGCATGCTTATCTCTTTATAATTTTTTAAATCTTGTTGATCAATCTTTTGAAGACTTTAACGACTTGTCTCTTTCAGAGCAAATTCTATTAACTATCGAAGCGACCTCACTTGACCAGCTTTACGCAAAAGAGAAAGGCGAAAAAGCCCTAGCGAGAAAGGAAAACCTGGCAGAGCTTGCTAATGCTGCAAGAGAATTTGACAGTGATGACTACCCTGATCTACTTCCGATGACCGCATTTTTAGCCCACGCGTCTTTAGAGGCTGGTGATACACAAGCGCAACAGTATGAAGACTGTGTGCAAATGATGACTTTACATTCAGCTAAAGGATTGGAATTTCCACTCGTATTTATTGCTGGAATGGAAGAAAAATTATTCCCTCACATGATGTCGATGGATGAGCCGGATAAATTAGAAGAGG
>JBLIBL010000081.1:0-15225 GCA_047633355.1 Polaribacter sp. | reverse complement strand
GACATGATGTCCGATATCTAGCAATAAAACAGTTGATTTCCTCTCTTAAATATACTACTAATACAAGTAGTGTAAATAGACAGGGAAGCAATATGAGAGATATCAGAATTCCGATAGACCCCACATCTACTAAATTTTTAGATCAATTAAGGCTTTTTATTCGCTCTAGAAATCTAGCTTATAATACCGAAAAAGCCTACGTTGGTTGGATTTTGAGATTTATTCGTTTTAATGATAAGAAACACCCTAATTTAATGGGAACTTATGAAGTAGAAGGTTATTTAAGTCACTTATCTACTCATGGTAGATGCTGTAAATCTACGCAAAGAATGGTATTAAATGCGCTAGTTTTTCTTTATCGTGAGTTTCTTAAAATGCCTATTGGTTCACTCCACTATATTTATGCGAAGAAGGAACGAAAATTACCCATTGTTTTTACTAAAAATGAAATAAAATTGATTTTGAAAGAATTATCATGCGATTACTTTTTGGCTGCTCAGTTAATGTATGGTTCTGGTCTCCGGGTTTCCGAAGCGGCTCAGTTGAGAATTAAAGATATCCATATAGATTCCAAAGAAATTTTTGTTGATCAAGGAAAAGGAAATAAAGATAGAATAACGATTTTACCAAGCTCGCTAATTGATACGTTAAAACGTCAAGTCAAACTTGTTCACGCCATTCATCAACAAGACCTTGCTTGCGGAAATGGTCAAGTGTATTTACCTTTTTCAAGTTTAACTAAAACCAATAGTAAATTATTTGCATGGCAGTATTTATTTCCATCGAATAGTTTATTTGTTGATCCAAATGATGGTTTACTGAAACGTCATCATCTATCCGATAAGTCAATTAGACGGAGGATCAAAGCCGCTATCGATAACTCACAGATCCACAAAATTGCGGGTAGTCACTCTTTGAGGCATTCATTTGCCACTCATTTACTTCAAGATGGCTACAATATCCGCCAAGTACAGGAATTACTGGGGCATGCTGACATTACAACCACTCAAATATATTTGCATGTCACAGCTGACAATTTGGCTAACGTAGAAAGTCCTATTGATCAATTAAGTGAATAATCTTGAACTGGGATGGCTATATTAGAACCGTAAACCAAAACAAACAAAACCAGACACCTGATTATAGCCAAAGGGCTGAGCAGGACTGGTAGTTAAGTCAGTTTTACCCTATTAAATCACTGTCTAACTTGTTAAGTTTCTTTTTCCAACATTCGACGCTTCAACCTTTTACTTTGTTCGTCGGAAAAATGCACTTGCAGTGTTGTTATTATAACCAAAGCAGCCTATAAAACATTTAGGTCAATAGTAGGAGTCAATCCCTTTTACAGCATTAAAAGGCTGTTTCAAATTCTATTTTTTCAGGTCTGGGCACGGGTAAGTTTAACAATAATACAAAGATATCGCTAAAGAGCCTTAACACCCCCTGCGAATATTTTTCGATCATAAGATCTCGAAGATGACGATAAAACTCGATACCTGAGTTATCTGCACCGGTATCGAGTTTTAACGCTTCAATAAATTCGCAGGAGAGTGTTGATCGGTTAATGGTTTCACACTCTCATCCCAATCAATTTCTGTAGAAATTCTTGCAATTAAATCAGGTAAATCAACATTGTACTTTTTTAATTGACTCGCTAACTTGCCCGACGACTCTGGAATTTTATGAAAATCACTGCAGTTGCATGCAAAAATAACTCGATTACCTTTTGTTGGCGATTTAATAATTTGTAATTGATTGAATACCGCCTGATAAGTAACCGATTCATAATCATATAGCTCACTACTACTAAAAGTATTTGCAGATAAAATACCACCATCACTTAATAAGTTTTTAACTTCCTGCAAAAATTCAATGGTTAATAAATGCTCAGGAATATAATCGCCATTAAAGGCATCTAGAATAATCCAATCATATCTTTGCTTTTTTCTTAACGCTCTTTTTACAAACACGCGCCCGTCTTGAGTGGATGTTTTTATTCTTGTGTTTTCTGTATAGTTAAAATATTCTTTTGCAATAGAAACAACAGCGGGATCAATTTCGACAGAGGTCATAACTGCATCAGGTAATATTTTTTCAAAGGTCTGAGGCAGCACACCACCGCCCAAACCTATAATCAAAATATTTTTAGGAGACGGGTTATAAGTTAGTCCCGCTAAAACGGATTGAGCATATTCAAAAACCAATTGATTTGGTTTTTTTAAATTAATACACGCTTGATTCGAAACCTTTTTCCTACGCGTTTCAAAACGCATACATCGGATATCCTTTGTTTCGGTTACGATAACATTGCGATATAGCGAACGCTCTCTATGAAGCTCTTTTGCGTTTAATAAAGAAAAACAGCTAGTTGATATTAACGCTGCGAAAATTAAATATTTATTCATTGATTTCATTTTTTTCCTTTATGGCAACAACATTAGCAAGTACGCCCGCAACAAACATAATTCCAAAAACAAACCAAAATATTTGGTCGATCTCCAACCATAAAACCAGATAAAAAGAAGTTATGATGGTTCCTATTGCACTGCCTAGTGTGGATATAAAATATAGATACCCCGCAGTTTGCCCTGCAGAATCTTTTGATTGAGTTAAAAGTCTCACCGAGTAAGGTGCAATCATTCCCATAATCGCGGTTGGAATTAAGAATAAAAAAAGCGATGCTGTTAACGACCCATATCTTGGGTCTTCAATTCTATCGAATACCCACTGCATAATGGACTCAGAAAAAAAGATGGTAGGCATTAAACTTAAGGCCGATAGAATAAATATACCTCCATATTTATATAGGTTCGGCTTAAGCATTGAATACCGACCACCCGCAAGATAACCAATGGATAGCGCCAACATAAAAATAGTAATGATGCTTCCCCAAACGTAAACACTGCTACCAAAGTAAGGTGCTAATAGGCGCCCACCGAGAAGCTCAAAACACATAATCGAAAAACCTGTGCAAAACGCTAATGTAAGGACGGCTATATTTTTCATGTTTCTTTTAATTTTCATGGGATTTCTACATACAAAAAGAACGCTAACAATACAATGCTAGCGCTCTTCTTTCAACAAGCTTTTGTAGCTTGTATTTAGCTGCAATGAACTTAATCTGATAAGCTAAACCGGTTTATATGAAAATTGCGACCTTGACCTTTATGAATAATACCGTTTTCTGGATATCCATCGACAGATTCTAAAACTAAATCAATTTTTGCCATTTTTTCTAAGTCTCCACACAAAACCTTTGCTTTTGCTTCCAACGCCGTCGCATTTGATTCAACATAAGTTTCAATATCATGTTCAAGATTTTCCATTCGGAATTCAAAATCTTTCATTTCTTCTGACTTTTCATCCCCTCCAGAAAAGATAGCACCCATTAATTGACCAATCATTCGCCCAGAGAATTTTTTGATCGCCTTTGCCACAAACCTTTCTATATCTTTTTCTATTTCTTTATCAAAAGAATCAGAAAGCGTTTTGTTGTTAAATGTTTTGTGATTAACATTTTCTCGTATTTTTTTACTGATTTTATCCAAAGGTTCCAACATTTCTTTTTGTTCAGCTTGGCTAGCTCCACCTAAAGCGGTGATTACCATCGTCGCGGCTTTTATACCAAGCTCTGCTCCCTCAATCGCAATATCGGCGACTTTAGGAATCAAGTCTCTTGTTTTAACTTGTAAACGATTACTCGAATCCTTTTGAGCTGTGGTCAGTTCAATCGATTTCCCATCGATAACTAACCCCTCGCTAGTAAAAGTAATACTTTTCTTTTGTGGGTGAGTTAAAGAGATTTTTTGTTTATCTATTTTGACATTATAATCAACTGAATATTCGCATTGCCCATTTGAGTATGACTGTGAGTCATACGCAAAAGCTTTACTAACAACCATGGTATTTCCCACAATAATAGATGTTACTAATACGGTTGTTAAACTTAATGATTTCATAATTCCCTCCAACAGGTTTCTTATATTAAGAATTTCACTTCTACTATTCATAATGTCGAACCATCCTATAAGAAAGTTTGAACGAATGGTTTAAAATGCAGTAAAAGGTTGTAAGAAAGTGTGTTTTATCAACAGACAAAGAAAAACCCGCAACATTTTAATGTTTGACGGGTTTATTAATAGCCTCGTAAAAACTATAAAGCCTTGACAATATTATCGACACTTGCTTTCGCATCGCCAAATAACATACTCGTGTTTTCTTTAAAGAAAAGTGGATTTTGTACGCCAGCATAGCCAGGGTTCATAGACCGCTTAAAACCTATGACGTGCTTTGCTTTCCATACCTCAAGAACGGGCATTCCAGCAATAGGGCTATTAGGATCATCTAATGCAGAAGGGTTAACTGTATCATTTGCACCTATCACTAAAACCACATCGGTTTCTGGAAAATCATCATTGATCTCATCCATTTCCATGACAATATCATATGGCACTTTTGCCTCAGCTAAAAGGACGTTCATATGCCCTGGCAATCTTCCCGCAACCGGATGAATTCCAAAACGAACTTTAATACCTCGGTCAATTAAGCGTTTTGTCATTTCATAAACAGGGTATTGTGCTTGTGCAACCGCCATTCCATAACCCGGCGTAATCATTACCGATTTAGCATTTTTAAGCATATCTGCAACGTCTTCAGCGTTTGTTTCTCGGTGCTCTCCGTAATCTTGATCACTTGTCACGACAACATTTGTACCAAACCCACCGGCAATAACACTAATAAATGAACGATTCATCGCTTTACACATGATATAGCTCAAAATAGCGCCGGAAGAGCCAACCAATGCACCCGTCACTATTAATAAATCATTACCTAACATAAACCCTGCCGCGGCGGCGGCCCAACCGGAATACGAATTCAGCATTGAAACCACCACTGGCATATCTGCACCACCGATAGAAGCCACTAAATGCCAACCAAATACGAGAGCAATTGCAGTCATAATTAAAAGGGCGTTCATATCACCTTCTTGCTGAACAAAATAGATCACTAAACCTATGCTGACCAAACCAGCGATTAGGTTAAGTTTATGACGATGAGGAAGCATCAAGGATTTACTGCTAAAAATTCCTCTTAACTTACCAAACGCAACAATCGAGCCAGTGAAAGTGACAGCACCAATAAATATCCCAAGACTTACTTCAACAAGATGAATATTGAGCATTATGCCTTGCATTTCTTCATGCTCAAGATAACTATTAAAACCAACCGCGACCGCGGCCAAGCCAACAAAGCTATGTAGCATGGCAACCAGCTCAGGCATTTGCGTCATTTCTACTTTAAGCGCTAATCGAGTTCCAATGACTCCACCAATAAGCATTGCAATTAAAATGTATTGAAGATTATCAACATCAGGATTTAAGATGGTTGCAGTTAAAGCAATCACCATTCCCACAATACCGTAAAGAACACCGTCTTCAGCGGACTCTTGTTTGCTTAATCCAATTAAACTAAAAATAAACAAAATCGCCGCGAAAAAATATGCGCCATTTATTAGCGATTCATTGATCGCTAGATTATTTAATAAATCGTTCATGGCTTAACCCTCCTTCCTAAACATCTTTAACATACGCTTGGTCACCACAAATCCACCTACAACGTTAATAAAAGCAATTAATACCGCAAATGTGGAAATCCACATTACCACTTGGTTATTGCTAGAAATTTGAAGTAGAGCACCCACAATGATAATTCCGCTAATTGCATTGGTTACGCTCATAAGGGGAGTGTGAAGTGCATGCGTTACGTTCCATACAACGTAATAACCGATAAAACAGGAAAGAATGAAAACCGTTAAATGCTGAATAAAATCGCCAGGGGCAACCATGGATAACCAGCCATACAATAAACCACCACCCAATAGCATCAAATGTTTACCCATACCAGATGAAGGCTCTTCTTTCTTTTCCACAACTATTGGCGCGACAACTTTAACTTGAGGAGCTGCACTAACTTTAACGGGAGGAGGAGGCCAAGTAATATTACCTTCTTTTGTCACCGTAACACCGCGAATGATTTCATCTTCAAAATCTAAAACAATATCGCCATCTTTTTCAGGACATAAGAGCTTCACTAAATTTAATATGTTGTTTGAGTATAAATTACTAGATTGTGTTGGTAAGCGCGACGGCATATCGGTATATCCAATAATAGTCACCCCATTTATATCAACCGCTTTACCGGGCTCTGTATATTCACAATTTCCACCGCCAAGAGCGGCTAGATCAACAACCACACTTCCTCGCTTCATTGATTCAACCATTGCTTTAGTAATTAACTTTGGTGCAGGCTTTCCAGGAATCATTGCGGTTGTAACGATAATGTCGACTTCTTTCGCTTGATCAGCAAAGAGAGCCATTTCTGCTTCAATAAATTCTTTACTCATGACTTTGGCATAACCATCACCACTACCGGCCACTTCTTCAAAGTCTAGTTCTAAGAACTCAGCACCCATACTTTCTATTTGCTCTTTAACTTCAGGGCGAGTATCAAATGCCCTAACTATGGCGCCTAGACTTCCCGCCGTTCCTAAAGCTGATAATCCAGCCACACCTGCGCCAATAATCATCACTTTTGCCGGTGGAACTTTACCGGCTGCGGTAATTTGCCCGGTAAAAAAGCTTCCAAACTTATGAGAAGCTTCAACAACAGCACGATAACCAGCGATGTTGGCCATTGAGCTTAGCGCATCCATTGATTGCGATCTAGAGATCCGAGGCACAGAGTCCATCGCTAAGACATTAACCTGTTTCTTGGCTAACGCTTTCATTAAACCTTCATTTTGAGCAGGCCAAAAGAAGCCAATAATCGTTGCACCATTTTTTATATTGGCAATCTCCTCAATAGTGGGAGGGTTAACTCTAAATAAAATATCAGACTGCCAAACATTTTTCGCTGATTTAACGTCTGCTCCAGAACTTTTATACGCCTCATCTGAAAAACTGGCTCCTACACCTACACCTTCTTCAATTACGACGCTAAATCCAAGTTTGATTAGCTGTACAACACTTGATGGAGAGGCGGCAACTCTCGACTCGTTTTCTAAAGTTTCTTTGACTATGCCTATTTGCTGTTCTTTTTGCATTTTTTAGCCTCTTGGTTGTGTAAACACTTAATACTGAAACAAATTAATATTTGAATTATTGATATCCGAATTCAAGATATCTAACTTTATGTAATACATAAATCAATCGCGACTCAATATATTAAACTTTATTAATGTACGGTTTAATTGTTTGATTTGCAATTCCACAAAAACTCAACAGCTCCCTCAAGGCACTCAAATAGAGCAGGCGATCGCCCCTAAATTTCACCATCAGGAATTAGTTTATTTGGCTTTTCCTCAATAATTTTTATTTTCTTAGCTTGAAAACACCCTACTTCAGGGTAATTTATATGAGTTCCATCATATATGCTGTTAAACACTTTAAGCAATTTCAATCGCGAGATCTTATTTAGAACGATTAAATCTAACAGACCATCATCTAACTCAGCTGCAGGCACCATCTTGAAAGAGGTTCCTGTGTAGCGAGTATTCGCTACTTCCGCTAAAAAAGCCTCCCGATGGTGCAACACACCATCAATTTCTATCGAAAGTTTTTGAGCTTTCAAAGAAAATAGCTTAATCAAGGTAGCCATAGTGTATGCACTATTACCCAACTACTTTAATGATAAAGATGCTTCCGCTACTTTTGCAACAAAACCCAATCCAACCATATTGATAAAGTAGTATTTTTCATTTTAAGTAGTCAGCCTACCAATATCTATCATTTTTTTTGCAGTCTAAAATCAGGTCATTGGTTTTTTACCAATCTCCGTTTCGTAAACCAAGCTCTTTCATAAAAGCATTACCTGTTCCGTTTGGAATTAAACCTATTGCAGGGCGCTTTTTGGACGGATTTTGCATATAGCCATTTAAAACTTCAAATAAAGTACCATCCGTCCCCGGATGCAATTATCGCATCATAATTTTTGAAACACTCTTTTTGCGTGATTTCTGCGGCATGCCATTGATGTTTTGTTATTTTTAACTGAAATCTAACATTTTTTTTCTTTAAATAGTTTTCTATAGTTGAGCAGGGTTCCTCTGCTTTACCATTGGCGGCTTGAGGATTATAAATAATGAGAAGGTTCATTGATTTGCGATTATTTGTTATTCTTTCTTTATCGCTGTTAAATCGATTGATGCAGGCTTAAGAAATTTCACTATGGCACAGACTACACTCATTATACAAACCTTAAAAAACTGCTTGAAAGAGCAGTCAATTACTTATTCAGATGTTGCTGAATCACTCTGTCTAAGTGAAGCCAGCGTTAAGCGAATATTCTCAGAAGAAAATCTCTCACTGCAACGCTTGGACGAAATATGCAAATTATTAAATATGGATATATGTGATCTCACAAAAAGAGCCGATCTATCTAAAGAAGAGATTAAAGAGTTAACCGAAGAACAAGAGGTTGAATTTATCAAACAACCTAAATTGCTCTTCATGGCTTACATGTTATTAAATGATTTTGATTTCGAGACAATCACCAACTATTATAAAATAGAAGAGTTAGAAGGGATTCAACTACTCGCTCATTTAGATAGAATACGATTTATTGATTTGTTACCGGGCAATCGAGTTAAACTATTAACCTCTCGAAATTTTAGATGGCGTAAAAATGGACTGATTGACAAACTGTTTAATCAACAAATCAGAAAAGAGTTTCTTCAATCTAACTTTGTCAAGGCTGACGAGTTGATGATGTTTTCAGGAACCATGCTTTCAAGGTCAAGCATTCTGTTATTCCATAAAAAGATTGAGAGACTAGTAAGTGAGTTTAATGATTTAGCCAAACAGGATGCCCACCTTCCTTTTAAAGAGCGCGTAGGGTGTGGTTTTGTAGGTGCCATTAAGCCATGGGTCTTTAGTGATTTTTTAAAGCTACAAAAATAGATTCTTATCTCTTTTGTCAAAAGGATTGAGATTTTTTTAAATTATAAGGTGATAAAATGAGTCAAAAATTATTAGACAGCCTATTAGATCTACTAAGCTTAGAAGAGATCGAAATTGGCCTATATAGAGGCAATAGTCAAAATCTAGGGCTACCACAAGTCTTCGGTGGCCAAGTGATTGGGCAGGCGTTATCCGCAACCAAATTCACACTTTCTGACCCTCGACCCGTGCACTCTTTACACTCCTATTTTTTAAGACCTGGAGATGCATCTAAACCCATTATTTACGATGTCGAAAGTTTAAGAGATGGGCGTAGTATTTCAACTAGAAGAGTGAAAGCAATTCAAAAAGGGAAACCTATTTTTTTTATGACTGCATCCTTTCACGTCCACGCTGATGGTTTATCACACCAAGCAGAAATGCCTAATGTTGTTGGCCCCGAAGGCCTCATCTCCACTAGAGATAGAATTAAAAAATTAGCGTTAGAGGCTAGTATGCCAATTCCAGAAAGATTTGAACAACAAAGTCCAATTGAAATTAGACCGGTTGAAACTTTTAATCCTTTAAAAGCAGAGTCAAGTAAACCAATACGCCATGTATGGATGAAAACTCGTGGTAAATTACCCAATGACTCACGTGTACATAAATATATGCTGGCTTATGCGTCTGATATGGCTTTTTTACCCGTTTCTGGTCAACCGCATGGAATTTCATTTTTTACAAAAAATTATCAAATGGCAACAATCGATCATAGCATGTGGTTTCACCGAGACTTTAAGTTTGATGATTGGTTGCTTTACCAAATAGAAAGCCCTTCTGCAAGCAATGAAAGAGGTTATGTTTTAGGTAAGTTTTTTGATCGTAAAGGAAGGCTTGTTGCTAGTACTGCGCAAGAAGGTGTAATGCGGAAAGTTAAGAAACGTTAACTTGCAAACCTCGTATATTGTCATTAATATGTTTCGTTGTTATAAACATTAGATTATTAAAACCATAGGGATTGGAAATGAAAAAAACACTTTTACTTATTATTGCTATTTTACCTTTTTACGCCGTTGCAGATTTTTTTACAGCAATTAATGATTACGAAAACAAAAAATATGAACCCGCTTATAGTCGATTTTTACAAATGGCAAAAATGGGTGAAACTCGATCTCAGTTTAACTTGGGTGTCATGTATTACAATGGAGAATTTGTTGAAAAGGATATAAATAAGGCTTACGCGTGGTTAAAGTTGGCGACTAATAACGATACCGCGACAGACCAAGAAAAACAGGTGTTTCAACAAATAGAAGATAAAGTTACACAAAAAGATGCAGCTCAAGATGCATTTTTGCAAATAGAAAGTTATTCCAATAAAAACTTTCTAGTTGAACTGTATCCAGAATTTTTAAATACAGATGAGTCAAATCCCGACCGCGCTACACCACTAAAGATTGTTCAACCTAAATACCCTAGATACGCCGCACTAAATGGAATTCAGGGGTGGGTTAAATTTCGGTTTGATTTAGATAAATTGGGTCTCCCTAGAAATATAATGCTCTTGGAGGCGGTTCCTGAAAAAGTGTTCGAACGAGCGTCTTTCAAAGTGCTTCATAAATGGCGATTTTCTCCCTCGGTTGACAACAAAGGACAAGCTATTGAAACAAAGAATGTTGTTTATACTATGAGCTATCGCCTAAAAGGCGCTGACCCGATGGAAATTAAAAAGCAAGCGTTAAAAAAAGCAGAGAAGGGGCTGTTAAACAATAACGCCCACGCACAATATCAGCTTGCTATTTGGTCAAAATATGGACTGCTGAAGGATAAAAAGAAATATAATTCTAATAAATTATTTTTAAGCTCCGCTATTCAAGGGCACCCACTTTCACAATACGAAGTCGGTCGATCATTAGTTTTTGGTAAAGGGTGTAAACAAGATAAAGAAAAAGGGCTCTCTTGGCTAAATCGAGCAGCATCAAGTGGTTCTCCAGATGCTAGAGAATTACTTGCAAATGTATTAATGGCGAACGAAGATTTGGCGTCTCAAATACAAGCCGTTAAGTTTTATCAAGCGATTACGAAAAAATCAGCAAGAACCAGTATTAATTTGGCTCGCCTGTTAACAGATTCAAAATACCAAGAAATACTTAATCCTAAAGAAGCCATAGATATAATTGATGATGTTAATGATAGACAGTTTAACGATGATATAACCATTAACGAAATTAAGGCCAAAGCATATTTTAATTTAGGAAAGATAAAGAAAGCAATTAGCTACCAAGAAGACGCGGTTGAAGAAGCAGAAGATACGGGTGCAGATACAACTAAAGCAAAAGAAACTTTAGATAAGTATGTTGCTGTTAAAAACGCTATATAATTATTAGCTTTAAACCTTGCTTAATAAAAACGCTCGAAGCAAGGTTTCTCCATATTCCGACGCTACAGACTCTGGGTGAAATTGAACTCCATACAAACTTAACTCTTCAACCTCAATCGCCATCACAACTTCTTTTTTTTCATCGTTATCAAAGCACCAAGCCGTTTTAGTGATTTCTTTAGGTAATGATTCCAAAACTAATGAGTGGTAACGAGTTGCGTAAAATGTTTTTGGTAAGTTTTTAAAAAGCCCTTTTTCATTGTGATTAATGTTCGATGTTTTTCCATGCATCACTTTAGAAGATTGACTGACCTTTGCGCCAAACTCCTGGCCTATCACTTGGTGGCCTAAGCAAACACCTAAAATAGGGATTTTTCCTTTCAGTTGGTTAACTAACTCACGACAGATTCCTGAATTACTAGGTGAACCAGGACCCGGAGATAAGATTATATGGCTTGGAGTGAGTTTAATAATTTCTTCTATGTTTATTTCGTTATTTCTTTTAACCTCAACTAAAGCGCCTAATTTTTGTAGATAATGAACAAGATTAAAGGTAAATGAGTCGAAGTTATCAATCATTAGAATTTTAAGTGGGTTGTTAGTCTTTTTTATCATTTAGTTAAAGTTAACGCTATTAGCTCAAAAGGGTGCATTGCTGTGCTTTTCTAATGTATTCTATCTTAATTCAAAATTTATGAAACTATTTACAGAATGCTTTATCACTTTTTCTTGTTTGTATTAGTATTCACCAGTCATTCTGTTGGTTCTGCTGTTTTATCAAAACAACACCAATGGCCTCAAAATAGCGAATTGAATATTGTTTTTTTGGATGGTTCTACACAGGCTAAAACTTTAGTAAAAATTTATTCTGTGCTTTGGATAAAAGAAACCAATCTATTATTTCGATTTTTCGACAACCTAGATGAAGCGCCGGAAAAAACTCATATTAGAATTAGTTTTACAAATCATACTGGTTCTCAACTAGGAAACCAAAACGACTTGCAATCTAACAATCCAACCATGAACCTTTTAGATCTTGTTTCACCACAAATAAGTGAATCAGGCGCTCGGCAGTTAATATTGCATGAGTTTGGTCACGCATTAGGGTTTGAACATGAATTTAGAAACCCTAACTGGCCTTATGGGAAAAGCGCCATTGATCAAGTTCTAAAAAAATGTATTCCGAAAATAAAATTAATTGGTTACTCAGTAGCCGAAGCTAAAAACCGTTGCCTGTTAATTAATACAGTATTAGATACTACGAATATTTTATCAACCGCATACGATGAAAACTCTATAATGAATTACACTTTAAACTTTACTGATAAGAACAATAAAAGCGTAAGAATAACACGAAATACAAGGCTTTCTTATCTTGATTTGTATGCCATTCAAAAATGGTTTCCTAAAATACAACTAACCAAGCTTTAGATATTTTTATTAATTACTCATCAAAGTGAAACAATTTAAGCCGATTGTCGTCAATAGATTAATTATAAAAAGGAGACCTCTATGAGTTTAGTACAAAAGTATTACCAACTACAAGCATCCACAATAGACAAAATCGATTTTTTAAGTGGCTTACCATCACTAGCTTTTCGTATTTACTTGGCCAACGTTTTTTGGATGGCAGGTAATAATAAGTGGAATCCTTTCGACTCAGAAAGCTCGCTACAACCTACTATAGACTGGTTTGGTAATTCAGATTGGGGCTTGGGTTTACCATTTCCTGAACTTTTAGCTTTTATGGCTTGGGCTACCGAATTCTTTGGTGCAATATTTTTACTTCTTGGTTTTGCTACTCGTTGGATTAGTATTCCGTTAATCGCTACGATGGTTGTCGCAATTTTTACGGTTCACATAGATCACGGTTGGTCAGCAATCGCCTCTAGCGCAGATACTGATGTAGCCTCTAGAATTGAAGCGGTTCGGTCAATTCTTCAAGAACATGGAAATTATGAATGGCTTACAGAAAAAGGTGTATTAGTTATTTTACAAAATGGTATAGAGTTTGCTTTTACCTATTTATTAATGCTAGCCAGTTTGTTGTTTGCTGGTGGTGGACGGTTTGTAAGCGTTGATTATTTTTTAGACCGTCATTTTAAGCAAAAACAGTTTTAACTATTTACCAATACAAAAACTAGTGAAAATTCTACCCAGTAGATCATCCGGAGTAAACTCTCCGGTGATTTCATTTAAAGACTCTTGAGCTAGCTTTAACTCTTCTGCCAACAGCTCGCCCGCAGAAAACTCTTTTAATTGATATAAGCCGGCTTCGATATGGTCCTCTGCTTTAGTTAAGGCTGTTAGATGTCTACGCCTTGCCATAAAAACACCTGACTCTGAAGTTTTGTACCCCACTAAGTCTTTCAACTGTTTTTTTAACTCGTGGATCCCTGTACCTTCTTTAGCTGATATATTTAATACCAATTGTTCATTTTTCGTTTTATTTTCTGTATGCTTAGTTACAAGCTTAATTAAGTCGACTTTATTTCTTAATTTTAGAGTGGGTGGTATCTTTATTTTTTTCTTGGTAAATTCTTTAAATAACTCTTCAATTTTTGTGTAACCAGAACCGCTATGTTCATCATTATAATCTACTACCCACAAAACTAAGTTCGCTTGCTCTATTTGTAAAATTGCTTTTTCAATTCCTATTTTTTCTACTTTATCTTTTGCCTTTCTTAATCCGGCCGTGTCAACAATATGCAAAGGGAGACCATCTAAATTAATTTGTTCGGACAAAACATCTCGAGTAGTACCTTCAACATCTGTGACAATTGCTGCATCTTTACCCGCTAAAGCGTTTAATAAGCTTGATTTACCGGCATTTGGTTTACCGGCAATAACTACTTTAATACCTTCTCTTAATAAGCTACCTTGTTTTGCCTTTGCTAAAAGGTGTCTCATTGATACAGTTAGATTATCGGACATTTCCTTAATTTTTATATCTTTTAGAAAATCTATTTCTTCTTCTGGAAAATCTATTGCCGCTTCAACATATATCCTTAAATAGGTTACTTGTTCAACTAACTCATGAACAAGTTTTGAAAACTCTCCATTTAGTGATCTAACCGCGCTTAACGCGGCTTCTTTGGTTCCACTTTCAATTAAATCAGCGATTGCTTCTGCTTGAGCTAGATCGAGTTTATTATTATGAAAAGCCCTTTCTGAAAACTCTCCCGGTTTGGCGAGTTCTGCGCCACACGTAATTACAGACTCTAATAACATATCCATAATTACCGCACCACCATGTCCCTGAAGCTCCAAGACATCTTCCCCAGTAAAAGAGTTGGGCGCTTTAAATAAAATTGCGATCCCTTTATCGACAATTTGATTATTATGGTTGTAGAAGGGTAAGTAAGTTGCTACTCGGGGAGAAAGGGAAGTCTTTAGTATTTTTTTTGCGATCTTTTCACAAAGAATACCTGATATTCTGATAATCGAAACACCCCCTTTACCAGGAGGTGTTGCTAAAGCTGCGATCGATGTGCTATTAATTGTTTTGTTGATTACCGTCACTTTTTATTTTTTTCTTCCTGCTCTTTATTAAACTGATTGGTAATATATAACTGCTGTGAAATGGATATTAAGTTATTCATCAACCAGTATAAAACTAAACCGGCGGGAAAAAACACAAAAAACACGGTCATAAAAACAGGCATTAGTTGCATCATTTTTTGTTGCATCGGATCCATTGTTGGAGACATGGGTTGCATTTTTTGCATTAGGAACATACTAGCACCCATTAATAATGGCATCACATAATAAGGGTCCATTACCGATAAATCATTAATCCAAAGAATAAACGGGGCGTGACGTAATTCTACCGTTTCCATCAGAACCCAATAAAGAGCAATAAATACCGGCATTTGTATTAAAAGTGGGAAACACCCACCTAAAGGGTTAACT
>JBLIBL010000080.1:0-15693 GCA_047633355.1 Polaribacter sp. | reverse complement strand
CATCAGATATCTTTAACAGTTTTTCTATTACTTATTTAAGTATTCAAAGACGATTAACTAATCACGTTCCACAAAATGTTCTTTCAACAACTTCAATATCATTTGGCGTTGCCATATATTCGGTTTTATTTTGGTCAAATGTATAGGGCGACTTTAGTACCGTATTCAATTTAAAAAATGGTTCAAAATCATTGTTTTCTTCAGCAGCTCTAATGACTTTTTCAACCTGATGGTTTCTAGGGATTATAATCGGGTTGACTTGAGTCATTTTTTTTAGCCTTGATAATTCATCAATTGATAACTTATTGATGATAGATCGCCATTCTGCTAGCCAACTATCAATTTTTAATGCTTCACTAAACAAATCTTTGAATGGTTGATCTTCATTGTTTTTTTCATTTTTCAATTTAGAAAGGGCATAAAATGTTTGCGTAAAATCAGCTTTGGATTCCGCCATAATATTTAATAGATTATCAACTATGCGTTTACACTCTTCTTTATTTTCCAAATTATAATCTGAATTTAAAGATTCAAAACCTAACTTTTTTTGCATTTCAACCAACCAAATTTTTTCATATAATTCTGGAAATTGATTGAGTTGATCTTCTGCAATTTTAATCGCATCTTTCTGGTTAGGCGATAATAACGATAAAATAGATTCAGCAAAGCGAGTTAAGTCCCAAAGTGCTATGTGCGGTTGATTTGAATAAGCATAGCGACCATCTTTATCTATATAACTGAATTTCTTATTAAAATCAAATTCGTCCATAAAAGCACAAGGGCCGTAGTCAATTGTTTCACCACAAATTGACATATTATCAGTATTCATTACGCCATGAATAAAACCTAATCCCATCCATTTAGATATTAGGTAAGCTTGACGCTTGATAACTTCTTGCAAAAAACATAGGTATTTATTATCGTTATTTTTAATCTCTGGGTAGTTTCTAGCAATAACATGATCTGCTAATTTTTTTACTGATTCTAAATCATTTCTAGATGAAAAATATTGAAAGGTTCCAACACGAACAAAGCTTCTTGAAATTCGAGTAATAATGCCCCCAGGTATCATGCCTTCTCTCATCACCTTTTCACCGGTTGTCACAGCCGCTAATGCTCTGGTAGTTGGCACGCCAAGCTTTGCCATTGCTTCGCTGACAATATACTCTCTTAAAACAGGTCCTAGCGCGGAACGTCCATCCCCTCCCCTAGAGAAACTAGTTTTACCTGAGCCTTTTAATTGCAAGTCATATTCTACATTGCTTGAGTCCAGAAAACTTCCAAGCAAGTTTGCGCGACCATCGCCTAGTTGTGGAGAGAAGTGTCCGAATTGATGCCCTGAATAAGCCATTGCTAATGGTTTGGAGTCTTCTAGTAATTTATTTCCCGAAAAAAACGAAAGACCACCTTTAGAATTAAGAACTGAATTATCCAAATTTAATTCTTTTGATAGAATTTGATTAAATATAAATAAGTGCGGATTAGTCACTGAAGCAGGTTTATCTTCAGTAAAGAATTGACTACCTAATTTATTATAGCTATGCGTAAATTGTATTTTTTTCATTTAAGTTTTATACCAAAGATTTAACCATTTTAATTATTATACTTTCAGCGCCATTGGCAGCAATCATTACTTCACGGTCTATTTCTCGATACCCCTTCATAATATAAAGAGGTTCGCCAGCTGTTGTCGCTCCAAGTTCAATCGTTTTAAACCCTGCTTTACGCGCGCAATGTTCGCCTAGGTTAATTAAATAGCTTCCTATTCCATTCCTAGCCCAGTCCGGATGAGTATACATGGCTCTAATCCTTGCGGGTTCGGTTTTAGGGTCGCTCAAAGTATCATCACGGCCTACTGTATGATCACCGCCATAAAGCGTTCTTCTTTTCCCCCAACCACCGCATCCAACCATTACCGTTTCGCCATGATGGCTGGTTTCGATAATAAAATAAGTACCGTCTTGCAATAAGCTTTTATCAACCCCCATTGTCTCTTTGGCAGCTTCAATTTCATCCTTAGAAAGAAACGCTTTCATATTTATTTCAATGGATTCTTGCATTAAATTGATCAATGCAGGTTTATCAAGTTTAGCCGCTAATCGATGGGTGAATTTTATTTTTTTCTTCATCATTTTTATTACAATTGTATGAATTATGTTTATTAAATGTCAGCTCGATTCCTTGCATACTGTAGCATCTCTAGAAAATATCTAGCAACATTAATACAGTTTTGTTTCTCTATTCAAGTTAATTATTGTCTTTCGTAATAAGATACCTTAATAGTTTAATTTACGATAACTATAGAACCTGAATTCGTATAAATAAGTGCATGACCTCACTTTAAACTACAAAATAATTTTCTCTTACATTTACAATTTCACTAAATTGCATAAAAAAGCCATAATAGTGCGTTTTATAATATTCAGTCTGCTTAACTACAGTCATTATGATTAGAGACTTAAGCCAATCACGTCTAAATTTAAACGGCTTTTCCTAGTCAACTATAACAATCAAAAGGGGATAAAAATGCTAACAATCAATAACTTATCGAAAACTTATGACAACGGCGTCAAGGCTATGGACAATATATCTTTAGAGATCCCTAAAGGCATGTTTGGTTTATTAGGGCCAAATGGCGCGGGTAAATCATCATTAATGCGAACTATTGCTACATTACAAGATGCCGATAAGGGTGAAATTAACTTTGATGGAATTAATGTTCTCGAAGACCCTCAAGCGCTTCGTCAACGTTTAGGCTATTTACCTCAAGATTTTAGTGTCTATCCGCGCATTAGTGCTTACGACTTATTGAATCATTTAGCGATATTGAAAGGAATAGATAATCCAGCAAAGCGAAAAGAAGCCGTTGAAGGATTATTAGCTCAAACTAATTTATACCAGCATAGAAAAAATGCTGTCAGTGGGTTTTCCGGCGGTATGCGTCAACGTTTTGGTATCGCACAAGCACTATTGGGCAATCCTGATTTATTAATTGTTGATGAACCTACGGCAGGACTTGATCCTGAAGAACGCAACCGTTTCCATAACTTATTGGTTGGCTTAGGCGAAGATAAAGTGATTATTTTATCGACTCATATTGTAGATGATGTGAGCGAGCTTTGTCCTCAAATGGCAGTTTTAGCGTCGGGGAAAATCATACTACAAGGCGACCCAATTCAATTAACCGATAAACTGAAAGGTCAAATCTGGAAAAAATCGGTCTCTCAGTCCGAAATACCTCAAATCGAAAAAGATCTTAACGTGATATCTAAACGGTTATTTGCAGGTCAAACCATTGTTCATGTCGTCGCAGAAAAGGCACCTCAGGGTTTTGATGAAGCGCCTGCGAATTTAGAAGATGTCTATTTTTCTACTTTAAACGCGCATCGTAGCGCAGCGTAAGGAGTCAATTATGTTATTAAAAATGCTTTCTTTCGAATGGCGTTATTTTACCCGACAGCCTTCTTTTTACGTGACTTGTATCATTTTCTTTTTACTCACCTTTTTTGCAACAGTTAGTGATAATGTTCAAATAGGTGGTGGTGGAAACGTTTTATACAACGGACCATTTTCTATCGCTCAAACATTGCTAATTATGAGCATTTTTTCCATGTTTTTAGTGGTCAATTTTGTAGCGAGTACAGCAACAAGAAACGAAACGACTCAAATGTCAGAACTGATTTATAGCAAACCGATGAATCCACTAAGCTATCAGTTGGGACGCTTTTTAGGATCTCTTGCAGTTGTTGCGACAGTTTTTGCATTTGTGCCTATTGGTATCATTTTAGGTATCGCTATTGGCTCATTAACCGGTTGGATTGACCCAGAAAGGTTGGGTGATACGCATTTTAGTTATTATTTATCAGCTTACTTTTACCTATCTGTACCGACTTTATTAGTATTGGCTAGCTTTTTTTATGCAGTTGCGATTAAATTCCGCTCAATGATGGCAGTCTATTTAGCCGCAGTTGGATTATTTATTCTCTACTCCATTTCTGGTCAGTTTTTTAATGAACCAGAATACCGAAACATGGCAGCATTATTAGACCCTTTTGGATTAAATGCTTTTGGAGAAGTTAGTCGCTATTGGACCATGCACGATAAAAACAATACACCAATCGAGTTAACCGGAATTTTGCTAGAAAATAGATTGTTATGGTTATCCGTATCATTAATTATTATGGTGGTATTTGGTGGCTTAAAAAACAAAACACGCTTGCTTCAGGGCAAAGTTAAAAAATTGAGTAAAAAATCACAAAAGAAAGCCCTACAAGACTTGAAGTTGCAAACAGAAAAAATTCCAACTTTATTAAACAATGACGTCACTGTGAAAAGTTCAGGGATTCGGACTGGCGCGCATTTGAAATTGAGAATTCTATTTGAAATTAAACAAGTGGTATTTAGTGCACCGTTTTTAGTCCTTGCAGCTTTAACTATCTTTTTATTAATTGCTCCTCTTATTGACCCGAATGGTATGTTTGGAACACCTAATTGGCCGTTAACGCAATCGATGGTCACTTTAATTATTGGCTCTACTGGGTTACTAATGATGATTATTTTGGCCTATTATAGTGCCGAAATAGTATGGCGTGAACGTGACTCAGGTATGGGTGATATTGTTGATTCAATGCCTGTAAAAAACGCTACCTTTTGGTTATCAAAAATCATAGCAATAAGTCTCGTATTTATACTGCTTTATGTCTTTGGTATGGCTGCAACTTTAATCAACCAGATGCTCCAAGGTTATAACAATTATGAGCTATCGCAGTACATTACACGTTTAGGATATGTCACTTTATTGCCTGTTATCATGACGGCAGTCTTGGCATTTTTTCTTCAGGTTTTGAGTCCTAATAAATATGTAGGCATGTTACTTTTTGTCCTTTATATCATTAGCACTATTGTTCTATCCAACTTTGGATTTAGCCACAATATGTTCCAGTTTTCCGGCGCACCTCGGGTATTCTATTCTGATATAAATGGTTACGGGCATTTTCTGCAAGCACATCATTGGTACATGATTTATTGGAGTGGTTTAACGATTGTGTTGGCTAGCCTTGCACATGGGTTATGGCATAGAGGTCCTGCACAAAAGCTTAAAACGCGCTTTTCTAAACTCGGTTATTATTTAGGTGGAAAGGGTAAGTTAGCAATTACTTTTGGTTTAGTTATTTTTATTGGCGCTGGTAGTGTTATTCATTACAACACCAGAGTCATTAACGAGTTCCGTATTGCTGATGATACAGAGCAACTGCAAGCAGACTATGAAAAAAAGTATGTTAAGCATTTGAATGACCGTTTACCAACAATTACTAAAGTGCATGCTAAAGTTGATATTTTTCCTAATGAAAGACGAATTGAAGCAACGGCTGAATTATCTTTAGTAAATACTTCGCAGCAAACAATTGAGCGTTTTTTAGTAACAAAACCTAGATTTACAAAAAACTGGGACGTTGAAATTGAAGGCGGTAGTCTTCTAGAATTTGATGAAGCAAATAATTCTGCTTGGTTTGTATTTGATAAACCTTTAGAGCCAAATGGATCTCGAACAGGTAAGTTATCAGCCACTAGAGAACACCATGGTTTTTCAGAAGGTAATAATGATTTCTCATTAATTCAAAATGGAACTTTCATCAACAATGGGGAATTGTTTGCTGGTTTTGGATACAACCAAGGATTCCAATTAACCGACCGCCATAAACGTCGTAAGTATGATCTTGAGCCTTTAGAACGAGCAAATAAACTCGAAGATAAAGCATTTTATAATGAGAGCTTCTTTGGTCCAGGCGTTGGCTTTATTGATTTTGAAGCCACTATTTCAACATCTAGCGATCAGTTTGCGATAGCGCCAGGGTATTTACAAAGCGAAAGTATAAAAGATGGACGTAAAACGTTTAACTATAAAATGAATTCGCCCATGGTTAATTTTTATTCTTTTATCTCTGCCAAGCTTGAGTCTAAAAAAGAGAAGTACAAAGGCATTGATATTGAAGTCTATTACCATAAAGATCATGCGATGAATGTTGACCGTATGTTTGAGTCTGTTCGAGATTCTATAGATTACTTTACAGAGAGTTTTGGTGCATATCAACATCAACAAATGCGTATTATCGAGTTTCCAGGTTATCGCTCTTTTGCCCAAAGTTTTGCCAATACAGTCCCCTACTCTGAAAATATTGGTTTCATCACTGACCTACGTGATCCGGAAAATATTGACCCTGTTTATTACGTGACGGCTCATGAAGTTGCTCACCAATGGTGGGGACATCAAGTAGGCGCCGCTAATGTACAAGGAAGCGCAATCATTTCAGAAACATTATCTCAATATAGCGCGCTTATGGTTATGGAGAAAAAATATGGTGAAGAAAAAATTCGTAAGTTCCTAAAATACGAGCTTGACCGATATTTACGTGGGCGTAGCGTTGAATTTTTAGAAGAGATGCCTTTATTCCGTAGTGAAAACCAACAATACATTCATTACCGTAAAGGTTCCGTCGTGATGATGTCTTTAAAAGATCGCTTAGGTGAAGAACGATTGAACAAGGCATTGAAAGATTTCTTAAATGAATTTAAATTCAAAAGTACACCTTATCCAACCACACTCGATTTGATTGCCTATATCAATCAAGATACTAATGAAAAAGAAAAAGCTTTCGTCAGTAATTTGTTTGAACATATTAGTTTGTATGACTTAAAAGTAAGCAATGTGGAAATCAAACCTATAGAAGGAAAAGATGAAATGTATGAAGTGACTTTAACCGTCGATGCAGCACTGAAACAAGCCGATGGAGAAGGTAAAGAAACAGAAATAGACTTTGTAGATAGAATTGATATCGGACTATTTAGTGAAGACCCTGAAGATCTTAGCGCGGATGACTTTGTACTTTATCTGCAAAAGCATGAACTTAAATCGGGAACTAATACCATCGTTATTGAGGTAAAAGGTAAACCCGAATATGCAGGCGTTGACCCTTTTGTTAAGTTAATTGATAGAGATAGTGCTGATAATATTTATCGGTTATAGTTTATATTCTCAAAATAAAAAGCAAGGATGCTTTTTATTAATTTCTTATCTGAAGACTCTTGAAATGATATTCAAGCCCTTCTTCTTTTGCAATTGGCATAGCCATTTTTGATAATTGTTCTCTTCCATTATCATTAACCGTTTGGGATGTGAGTACTCTTAAAAAAGTATTTACATTCAAACCTCCATTTTGTCTCGCATAACCCAATGTTGGCAACGTATGATTTGGTCCCGTAATATAATCACCTAATGCAACCGCACTATTCGCGCCTACAAATAAAGAACCATAGTTGGTTAAGTGTTCAGCTTTAATATTTCTATGGCAGAGCATTAAATGTTCCGGTGCATATCGCTCACTGAAATTAATTAACTCATTGATATTTTCTAAAAATATAAGCTCTATTTGTTTTTTTTCAACTAGATTTTTAGTTTCGGCTTTCGCTAATAAAAAGCGCTCCATTTTTTCAAGCCAGTTCATATCATCGCTTACAATAAGTGAACAGGCCAAAGGATCATGTTCTGCTTGAGCCAACGCATCTAACGCTAACCATTCAATCGGTTGCTCTCCATCACAAAGAGCCAACAATTCACTCGGCCCTGCTAATCCATCTATTTTTATAGAGCTTTGAATCTGTTTTTTTGCTTCATTTACCCAAGCATTGCCTGGCCCTACAATCACGTCAACAGGACCATGACTGTCATCAGCAGAACAGCCATAACCAAACGCTAACGCGCCTATAGCCTGTACGCCTCCTACTTGAATAAATTGAGTTGCACCGGCTAATGATGCAGCCGCTAAAATGGCGGGGTGATTTGATGGTGAGCAAGCAATTCTGACTTTTGAGCCCGCAACTTTTGCCGGTATTAAAGTCATTAATGCGCTTGAAATAAGTGGATAACGCCCACCGGGAATATAAGCGCCAACTCTTTCAATAGGGCAGACGACTTGAGCAAAAAAACCATATTCATCTTCATAGGACTTTGAAACAAAATTTTGTTTTTGAAAATCTGCAAACTTTTCAATACGATTGGCTGCAAATAGAATTGCTTCAGCGAGTTTTGTATCTAGCTCATATTCATCAAATGGTTTCAGCTGAATAATATTAACTGCTTGCTGATCAAATATTAACGAATAGTCATTAATCGCTGAGTCACCATGAAGTTTGATTGTTGATAATATATCACTCACTTTGTCTTTAAGATTAATTTCCGTCTTTAAAACAGGTCGAATCCAATCGCTTGCATTAGCTATCATTAAATCGACCTCTTAGTTCAGAGGTGATATTTTTAATATCCACTCCCTTAGCTAACGCATCAACCAATGCGAAAAATATTAAATCAGCGGCTTCCCATCGGACATCATCAAATTCTTGTGCTTCAATTAATTCATCAGCTTCTTCACGAATTTTTTCTGCTCTAAATTCTGCAGATTTAAAGAGTTCTGTGGTAAATGAATTTTCTGGCAATTCTAATTTTCGTTTATTTAAAAGCTGAGTTAAACGATTTAAGTCAAAAGTTTTTTTCTGGGATGTAAAGCAGCTGTAGCGGTCAAAGTGACAGGCATCATTCACTTGTTTTACTTTAAATAAAAGACTATCTCCGTCACAATCAACATCAGCTTGAACAAGTTTTTGAGTGTTTCCACTAGTTAAACCTTTTTGCCAAATCTGATTACGACTTCTGCTCCAGTAAGTTCCTTTTTTATCAGTTAATGCTTGGGTTAAAGATTGTTTGTTTGAATAAGCTAACATCAAAACTTTTTCAGTCTCAGCATCCTGCACAATGGTTGGAATTAAATTCATTTTATTAAAATCGACTTGAGTTAAAAAACAATCAATCAGTGATAGTTTTCCTGTATAAATTGACATGCCTATTTGACCGTTAGCGCCAAGCTTGGTAAACCACTTAATATCTTCAAGGCTAGTGATTCCACCTGCAATGGTGACTGGGATGGGTGAGCAATCAATCACTTGTTGATTTCTCACTTTATCAATACCCTGTAACATTCCCTCTTTTTCAACCTGAGTATACAAAAATTCGCTGCAGTTTTTAGCTAACTCTGGAATTAAATCGAGTACTTTATCTTGTTCAGTATTTTTCCAACCTTGCGTCGCCCAATAATCGCCCTTGGCATCAATTGCAAATATAAGTGCATCTTTAGATAATTTTTTAACCCATTCTTGCCTACAACTTGTTCCGATGATAATTTTACTTGCCCCTGCCTTAATATATTCCTGAGCCGTTTTATAATCCCGTATACCTCCGCCAACACGACAAGCCCTGACTTTTAACAAATCAAAGATTAACTGCTTATTATTACCTTTTCCAAGAGCGGCATCTAAATCAATAATTGCCACTTCACCAAACAATGAAAATTCTTCCAATAATTGGAATACATCGTCACGTTCTAAAACCTTTTCATTGCCCTGTTTTAATTGAACTGCTTTACCGTTCATTAAGTCAATTGATGGGATTAACATTTTATATTCTCACTCTTAAGCCATTTTGAATTAAATAATTTTTTACGCCATCAACACTGTATTCGCCACTATGAAACATACCAGCAGCCAAACATGCATCTGTACCTTGCTGAAATGCGTCTAAAAAATTTTTTTCATTTTTTGCGCCACCAGAAGCAATAACTTGAACCGAAACATTCTCGCTAATACTCTTAGTTAGTTCAACATCAAAACCGCTTCCTGTACCATCTTTATGCATCGCAGTAAGTAGAATTTCACCTGCTCCTCTGTCCGAAACTTCTTTTGTCCAAAGATTAAAATCTCTATCAACCAGTTTACGCCCACCATTAATATAGTAATTTAGCGCGCCATCTTGGTTATTCACATCTATCGCTACAACAACACATTGACTACCATATGCTTTCGCGGTTTGATTAATAATGTCGGGTTGCAAAACAGCCGTTGTATTGAGCGCGACTTTATCGGCTCCCGCATCTAAAAAAGCTTTCACATCTTCTAACTCTTTTAAACCGCCGCCGACAGTAAAAGGAATCGATAAATGTTTAGCTATATCGGTTACTAATTTAAGTGCCGTCGGTCTTTTTTCATTGCTTGCTGAAATATCTAAAAACACTAATTCATCTGCGCCTTGCTCTTCATACTCGATGGCAAGTTCAACGGGATCACCCATATCTCTTAATTGTTTGAAGTTTTTGCCTTTTACTACGCGGCCATTATCAACATCTAAACAAACAATAATTCTAGGTAAAAGTTTATTGATCATTAGTTAAAGCCTGCATAATAATTTGATGACCGACTGCGCTAGATTTTTCAGGGTGAAACTGAACGCCAGTAAAAGATCCTTTTTTCAGAGCTGCACAAAACCTCTCACCATAACTTGTTTCTGCAATCATGTGTTCGCTTTGTTTGATGGCATAGCTATTGACAAAATAAACAACTGAATCTTGATAGCCATTTAGATCACTACTTAATTCAGCCCAACCAACCATTGGTTTTTTAGGGAAATCTAAAGCTCTCGTTTTTCCTTTAAACCAAGCGAGACCTTTTACGTCAGGATCTTCTTCACTTTCTTCAAAAAATATTTGCATACCAACGCATATCCCAAGAATTGGTATCGACTTTTCATAAGTATTTTTAAGAAACTCAGGCCAGCCACTTAATCGAATATTTTTCATTACAGTTCCAAATCGCCCTTGACCTGGAATAACAACAGCATCAAATTCAACTTCATTTGGTGTTGATAAAATAGTTACTGAAAACCCAAGTCGCTCGACTGCCGCTCGTAAGCTAAAAAGGTTACCAGCTTTAGTATCAATAATTAAAACTTTTTTCATGCCTTTATAAAATACCTTTTGTGGTATTTTCGCCAGAAGCCGGAGTTAAAGCCTCTTTCAATGCATAAGCAGCTGCTTTAAAACATCCTTCCACTAAATGATGATTATTCCTAAAATATTGAGGTTTAATATGCAGCGTGATTGCAGCATTCATTGCCAAAGTATTAAAAAAATGTTCAAACATTTCCGTACTCACACCATTAATATTTTCTCTAGTGAACTCTAACTCACCAACATAAATTCCACGCCCCGACAAATCAACAGCGCACAATATTAACGCTTCATCCATTGGCAATAATCTTTGTCCATAGCGTTTCATAGAATCAAGAGAGCGCCAGCTTTGTTGTAATGCGTCACCTAAGCAAATCGCAATATCTTCAACCGTATGGTGATCATCAATGTGTAAGTCTCCCTCGACTTTAAGACTTAAATCCCAGCGAGCATGTGACGCTAACTGCTCTAACATATGATCTAAAAAACCAATACCAGTACTTATATCAAGCTGTTGTGTTCCTGCAACATTAAGTGATAGGTCAATATTAGTTTCTTTCGTTTTTCGGTTAACACAAATTACTTTAGACATAACCATGACTCCAATTCATTAATACTTTCAAGCACAATATCAGCACCTGCTTCATATAAACTCTCGACTTTATTCGTGCCAATTCCAATGGCTAAACTATTGGATGCTACCGCAGCCTGCATATCATCAGGGTTATCACCGCACATCCAACTGAAAATTGAATAGCGCGCCTGTAATATTTGAATGCCTTCTGGTGAAGGTTTGCCCTCTTTCACATCATCTAAACTTATTAAATCAAGTTTAGATAAGTTAATCATTTTTTGACCTGACTTAGCTTCTTTTTTAGGTCTACCAGTTACAACGGTGAAAACTTTTTCTTTAGATTCCACTATTTTATTGGTGAATGAACCTGAAATCAGAACGGCTTCATTTTTAACTAAACCATCATTTTTAGAATCACCCAGATATATTTTTTGAAATACATCTGTCACTGTTTCTAACGAAATGTCGCATTCTAAATCTGATAGTAATTTTTTGCTTAAAACCCAGTCATTATTATATCCACCGAGCTTTCGTAATTCTTCTATTTGATTCAATTTGACATTTTTATTAGATATCTTTTTTACTGTTTCAATAACACATTGATCATAACTACCACTGGTGTCTATTAATACCCCATCCATGTCCATACAAACCAGTTTAGGAGAAAAACATTGTTCTAATACTTTTAACAATCTTTCAACCTTATAAGGTATCGTTATCCGCAAACAGTTACTCAACTCTTGCTCCGTAAAATCTCTCACCATTATGTTGTTTTTCAACATAAATGATTTTACCGCTTTAGCTTGATTAACAGGCAAGTCTAATAGTACAAAGTTTGATTGGGTCGGAAAGACATTGACACCTGCTTTTTCAAACCAATCTACAATTATCTTTCGATTTTCTCGAATGGCTTGGCAATACTCATTCATTTCTTTTTGGTTTTCTTCACTAAGCGCTTCTATCGCTATTTGTAAACTTGGTGCTGGAATATTAAATGGCATACACCTTTTTTCAAATTCCTTTATTGTCGCTTCATTCCCTAGGAGATAGCCCAATCGAATTCCCGCCAAGCCGTAAGCTTTTGAGAATGTTCTTAAAATAACTAAATTATTAAATCGGCTAAGTAAATCTTGTGCCACTGATTGTTCATCTGAAAACTCTATATACGCTTCATCTAAAAACACCCATCCATTTGCGTCTTGTGAAGCATTGATCAAGTCGATTAAAACGTCTTTCGAAATTGACTCGCCTGTTGGATTGTTTGGTCTAGTTACAATAGTAATTGCATTTTGATTCGATTTAATTTCTTTGAGAGTAGCTTTTGTATCGATTGCCAAATTAGCACAGGATTGAATAATAACCACATCAAGATTCCAACTCTTAACGCCCCAAGTATATTGAGAAAAAGCGGGTAGTGGTAAAATAAGTTTAGCGATATCCTTAAGCGATTTTTCCTTAATCAAACGCATCAAAATCATAATGGCTTCATCACCACCGTTAGTACAAAGGACTTGATTGGGTGATAAATTATTTAATTCCGCCAATCGAGTCTCTAGCGGTTTACGATCAGGGTATTGCCAAAGTGAATCGCCAAAAGAAAAGTTATTCACGAGTGGGTTTAACTTATCGCTTCGTTCGTTAAAATCTAACTTTAAAACTGTTTGACAATCAGAGTCTGTTGATAGATTGCTCATCTCTATTTAAATCGCTTTTCGTATCGCAGTTTCAAGAATGTCCGTTGCTCCGGCTTCAATTAGGCTTGGTATTAAAGCTCTAATTTCACTCTTTTTCACCGCGGCTTTTACCGCAAAACCTCGCTCTTGATAAAGTGGGGAAACAGTCGGAAACCTCATGCAAGGCAATAACTTCACAATCGCTTCTATCTCATTATTACTACAATTCATTTCAAGTAAAACACGTTCTCTGCCATTCATCACTGCTTGCATAAGCGTTAAAAGGTCATCAATGTCTCTACGTTTCCCCGCATCTTTCATGGTGTTTTTGTTTGCAATAAACTGTGTAGAACTTTCCATTACTGTATCTACAATTTTTAATCTGTTTGCACGAATAGTACTACCCGTAGACGTGTTATCGATGATCATATCGGCATCTTCTGGCGGAAAAACTTCCGTTGCGCCGTAAGCTCTTAATATTTGATAATCAATCCCTAGCTTATCCAAATATTTGTCGCTAATGTTTTTATATTCCGAAGCAACAATTAACTTTCTGCCATTTTTGGCTTCATCTTGCATTTTTTCCCAATCCCACTCTTCAGGAATACAGGCAACAATTTTAACGGGATCAAAATTTAAACTATTGAGTACTTCAACCTGACAGCTTTGCTCCTCTATCCAGTCAATACCAGAAAAACCAATATCATGCTGACCAAATTCAACCATTGTCGCTATGTTTTGGCTTTTTAATAGCTTGACCTCTAAGTCAAATCCATAAGCCTTTGGGCGGTAGTCACGGTCGCCTCCAACAAGATCAATCCCACAATCAGATAATAATGATAGTACTTTGGTGTTAATTCGACCTTTAGGTAATACTAATTTTAATGTCATTTCTTTCTCATATTTTTTTAAATTTTGGTTTTTTTCATTTTACGCTCTCTGCTGTGAGCACATGCCAAACCGCCATCTTTGGTTATCCCAATAATATACTAGATCACATTGAAGTGAGAAGTGTAGTTATTTGCGAAAACTTAAAAGGTGTGATCCATCCTTGGACATACCACACCGGCATCCATGCCTCCTTGTGGAATACAGTCCATCCTTGGACATAAAAAAAGCCCCGAATATTTCTATGCGGGGCTTAATGATTTTGTTATTACTTAATTACAGAACAGAACACCAGAAAACACCGTCATGGCAAATGGCGGTGGTAACGGACTGAAATCGCAGTCCAAAAAGTAGAAGTGTTTGAATTAATTTTCATGTGCTCATCATCTACCCAATTCTTTTACTGCACAAATATTCTTTAGTTATAACAAGTAATTTGGCTCTTTTAAGTTTCAAGTGGGTATAATGACAATTCGCATATAGTACCCAAACTAAACACTCTTACACTTATGATTAAAGAAATATTATCTATGATTAAAAATAATGAAGATGAATCAACGCGATTGATCCCAAACCATTTTCTATACCATTATTCGAGCTGCCCTTTTTGTTTTAGAGTTAGCATTTCTATGAAAAAGCTAGGAATAGATATGGAGAAACGCAATATCCATAAAGGCTCAGAGCACATTAGCGCACTTAAAGAAGGTGGTGGAAGCACAATGGTACCCTGTCTAAGAATTGATAATGACGGCGAGACAAAATGGCTATATGAGTCCGCTGATATAGAGCGTTATTTAAATGATAACTTCAGTTCTTCTAATTAAAACCTCACTCTTTAACCTTACTCTAAAAGGATAACAAAATGAAAAGTTTATCTAAAATAGTTCTTAGCCTTAGTGTTAGCTTTCTCTTTAGTCTTTCGATTACTGCAGAAGAGGCAGAAAAACCATCACCTGAGTTCTCAACCTTAGAATTAAGACCCGGCATTTTTATGCTTTCTGGTGTCGGCGGTTTTGTTGGAGGAAATGTTGGGTTATCAATTGGTGAAGATGGAGTCATATTAATAGATGATGCAATGCCTCCATTTTTGGAAAAAATGAAAAATGCCATTAAAAGCATTACTGACAAACCTGTCAACTATCTTATTAATACACATGTTCATGCCGATCATACCGGAAATAATGCAGCAATGGGCGCTGATGGTGCAGTAATAGTCGCGCATAAAAATTTACGCCATCATATGCTAGAAAAAGGTGTTCAGACTCAAAAAGGTATGCAACCTGCACCAAAGACTGCATTGCCAGTTATCACATTTTCTCATGCTATGAGTTTTCATTTAAATGGAGATGACGCTGAAATTTTTCATGTTGAAAATGCTCATACAAATGGTGATGCCGTTATAAAATTTAAAAATGCGAACGTCATCCATACTGGCGATACCTTTTTTAACGGCATATTCCCCTTCATTGATATTAATAATGGTGGAAGCGTGAATGGTTTTATTGCCGCACAAACACGAATTCTTGAACAAAGTGACAGCAAAACCAAAATCATACCAGGGCACGGACCTCTTGCTAACAAAGCTGATTTAAGAAAAGCAGTGAATATGTTAATTGAGGCAAAAAAATTAATTAGCTATCAAATAGCAAAAGATAAAACGGAAGATCAAGTTGTAGAAGCAAATCCTTTGAAAAAATATCATGCTAAATGGAATTGGGCTTTTATTACA
>JBLIBL010000079.1:0-15834 GCA_047633355.1 Polaribacter sp. | reverse complement strand
GTTTTCACAGGTCAATATCATAAAATAGCACAGGCCAAGCAACTGGCTTTAGACTCCGGTTACCATAATCATCCAGAACGTTTTGTTAAACGTCGTCCGATAGTGCCTATGCCACCTAAAACCGTGGCCATAAATCCGATTACGCCAAGCAATGATGGCGAGTATGTAGGCGACCGAGTGAACTTCCCCACGCTGACAGCAGCTGGGTACGTGAAATAGATGTTATCTTTTAACTAACTGTCCATATGAGGTTGACACCTTCCGATACCACACAGGTAACTGCGACGTACACAGCGTGAAACAACATGGTAATACGGCGTGTCTTCAACAGCGATAAGCTGTTTTCTGGGCAGGGTCGTCGTAATTTCCTTTAACGATTGAGGTATATTCTTTCTTTCTTGATATTTGATGCTAAGTGGGTAATGGTATATTATCAATTGGAAGGGTGCCTGTCCTTTTACTCGTACTCGAATAAGCCAGAATATCAACCTTATGTAAGCAACAATACTCCTGCAACCAGGACAAGTATATTTCTCTACCTTCATCTTCGAAAAAGATATCCTCCCTCTCAATTATATTGAAGCTTGATCCATTCTTGATAACTACCATCAAGCACTGACTCCCACCAACCTTGATTAGCCAAATACCAATCCATAGTCTTTTGTATGCCGTTTTCAAAACTAAACGCTGGTTCATAACCTAATTTTAAACGGCTTTTTGTTGCATCAATCGCATAACGTCTATCATGGCCAGCCCTGTCTTTTACATACTCCAATAAGCTAGTTGACTCTTTTCCATTACAAACAGTTGAATTAGGAAAACGCTCTCTAAGCGTCGAGTCAACATTTAATCTTTTATCCATTTCATTACATAGCAAGGTAACGATATCAATATTCGTCCACTCGTTATTACCACCAATGTTATAACACTCACCAAGCTTGCCCTTTTTGATTACTAAATCAATTCCTCGAGCATGGTCGTCAACATACAGCCAGTCACGAATCTGCTTACCATCACCATAGATTGGTAACGCTTTACCAGTCAAAATATTTAACATGACTAAAGGAATTAGTTTTTCAGGAAACTGGTACGGCCCATAGTTATTAGAACAATTACTGGTAGTAACCTCTAAGCCGTAGGTCTCATAATAAGATCGCACTAAGTGGTCTGAAGAAGCTTTACTTGCTGCATAAGGTGAGTTAGGGGCATAAGCTGTAGTTTCACTAAAAGGAGGATCATTCGGTTCAAGTGTACCGTAGACCTCATCAGTTGAAACATGATGAAAACGATGCGGTTTAAAATCATCATCCAACCAAACTCTTTTCGCCGCTTTTAATAAACTATGCGTACCCACTATGTTAGTTTCAATAAAAGCATCCGGCCCAAGAATAGAACGATCTACATGACTCTCTGCTGCAAAATGAACAATAAGATCAATATTGTGCTCTCGTAATAAGCCTTCTATTTTTACATCATCACAAATATCTGCACGAGCAAAAGTAAAGCCTGATTCATTTTCAGAAGGGCCCAGACTAGAGCGATTACCCGCGTAGGTAAGTTTATCTAATGCAACGATATTATCGTTAGGATATTGAGCAAACCAATAATGTACGAAGTTTGCTCCAATAAATCCGGCCGCACCGGTTATTAATAAGTTTGCCATTATTTTCCCTGTTAAAACAAATTACACGAGCTCTTGCATCATGTTTTCTAAAACATGATGCCAATGCTTAGCTGGCACATTAAGTTCTCGCCAGGTTTTTGATTTATCTAAAATACCATACTTTGGTCTAGCCGCTTTTTGAGGGTATTCAGTGGATACTATAGGAAGAATAGGGATTTTGTTACCGATTAAATCCAGGTCAAAAGCGATGTCTTGAATTGCAACGGCAAAATCATACCAACTAGCAATACCCGCATCTGTAAAGTGCCAAATCCCAGAAATATTTTGTGCTATACCCTGCCAGATCATTGCGGCCAAAGTGCTGGCGCATGTAGGTGTTCCCAATTGGTCAGATATTACTGATAATTTATCCAGTTTATTACAAAGACCAACAATAGTTTTTACAAAATTATGACCATGCTTCGAGTATACCCAGGAGGTTCTTACAACAAAAACATCTGCACCAAGTATCGATAGCACATGTTTGTCTGCATCATTTTTAGTTCTTCCATAAACACTTAACGGACCAGCGTTATCCTCTACAGCGTAAGGCTCGTTTGAGCCACCACTGAAAACATAGTCTGTAGATACTTGAACTAATCGAGCATTGCTCTGCTTAGCCACATTCGCCAAATTAATAGCACCTTGAGTATTAACTAAAGCTGTTTTTTCCGGCTCATCTTCAGCAAGATCAACATTTGTTAATGCTGCAGCATTAATAACCCAGTTTGGACGAAACCGTTTAACCTCACGTAATACATCCACATCATTTGTAATATCGAGTTGTTCTGCTGAAAAAAACCCAACTTCTACCCCATCAGGAACACTTCGTTTTAATTCAAATGCCAGCTGCCCACCATCACCTGTAACTAAAACGCGTATTTTTTTATTACTAACGTTCATGGCAATAGTTCTATACTTTTAAAAAGCACCCCTTGCTCATCCTTAGCTGACAATTGAGGTTCTATACCCTTTAATGGCCATTTAATCGCTAAATCAGGGTCATTCCATAAAATAGTACGCTCATACTCTGGCGCATAAAAGTCCGTGCATTTATATAAAAATTCAGTTTTATCACTTAATGAAACAAAACCATGTGCAAAGCCTAGAGGAACCCAAAGCATCTGCTTATTTTCAGCAGACAAATGTGCACTTACATATTGTCCCAAAGTTGGGGAGTTTCGGCGAATATCGACCACTACATCAAAAACTGCACCAGCAGTGACACGAACCAACTTCCCTTGAGTTTGTTTTGTTTGATAATGTAAGCCCCGCAGTATGCCTTTTACCGAGAAACTGTGATTATCTTGTACAAAGGAAGCATTAATACCATTATCAACGAAGCTTTTTTCACTCCATGTCTCCATAAAAAAACCACGCTCATCGCCAAAAACTTTTGGCTCAATAAGAATGACCTCAGGTATTGCTAGTGGTGTAAACTTCATCAAATGTGACCCTAAATAGTAAATAAATTAGCGTAATAAATTCAGTAGATATTCACCGTAACCACTTTTACGTAAGGGCTCTGCAACTTTTCGAAGCTGCTCATCGTCAATAAAATTCATCATCCACGATATTTCTTCTGGACAAGCAACTTTTAGGCCCTGCCGACGTTCAATAACATGGATGAAATTTGCAGCATCTAACAAGGAATCATGGGTTCCAGTATCAAGCCAGGCGGTACCCCGACTAAGCAATTGTACATTTAATTTATTTTGTTCAAGATATATTTTATTGACATCTGTAATTTCAAGCTCACCTCGCGATGACGGTTTTACGCTCTTAGCAATCTCTACAACATCATTGTCATAAAAATATAAGCCTGTCACTGCATAATTTGATTTAGGTTTACCGGGCTTTTCTTCAATACTGATTGCGCAGTTATTTGCATCAAACTCTACTACACCGTAACGCTCTGGATCATGTACACGATAACCAAAAACATCAGCGCCTGATGTGCGTCTTGCAGATTCACGTAATTGTTTAGACAATCCCTGAGCATAAAAAATATTATCACCAAGGATTAGCGTAACGGGATCATTGCCGATAAAGCTTTCACCAAGAGTTAACGCTTGTGCCAAACCATCGGGGCTTGGTTGTGCAATATAGGTAAAATCTAGTCCCCACTGAGATCCATCACCCAGTAGATGCTGGAAATCCCGCTGATCTTCTGGAGTTGTAATAATAAGAATGTCTTGTATACCAGCCAGCATGAGCACTGAAAGTGGATAATAGATCATTGGTTTGTCGTAAACGGGCATTAACTGTTTACTGACGGCCATCGTTAATGGGTAAAGACGAGTACCTGAACCTCCTGCGAGGATAATTCCTTTTCTGCTCATAAAATATACAACTCAAAATACTGTTTTATCTGGTTTAACATAAATACCAATCGATCAATAACCTTCAAACATTTAATACCCTATAATATTTATATGGCTCACTCTGTTTTAGTTAACTTGTATAGCAATTAATAGTGGCCTAGTGGTGGCAATACAGATCTCTACCTAAAAATATTTACTTAATATTCCTGTAACTCTTGATGAAGCTTGACTAGCCTTTCAAAATCGCAATTATAAAATCATTTGGACTAATACCTAATCTTAAAACATTAGCCCGAGTCATTTTAAGCACGGCAGTCCCGACTGCAGCGCTAATTCTAATAGCTTGGAAACTTACAATCAATAACCCCATAGCAAGCTTTCTCGTAACCTCGAATTCGCTTCGCGAAAAGGGGTATGCAAAAAGCTTAAGGTCAAAATCAAAAAACTTTTCGCAGCAAGCTGCGGGGAATTAAACCCGCTAGAGATTAAACTCTTTGGGGCTTTATTGTTTGTAACTTTACAATTATTTCAGAGAACCCACCGACCCAGTAACACCACAATTTTTCACACAACTTCAAGTTTAGATTCGCAAGATAATTTATAATTGGACTTAGAATTTTAGTTACAAAAAAACCATGAGGAAATCGTGTATATCTCAATTGAATATCATTAACTTTAAATTCACAATTACCATACTTACTAGCGGTTTCACTAGAGCCGTAATAATAAAATTGATAATACGAGTATGCCCGAAGATGTGTAGGGTCACACCATGCGCTTCTGCCAGAGAAATGCGGTACTCGGATAATAACTTCTGCGTCAGGTTTACTAATTCGATATATTTCTTCCATAAATTCAATATTATCTTTCATATGTTCCATGATATGTGAAGCATATACTTTATCAAAAGTATCATTTTCAAATGGATACGGGAATTTAAATAGGTCATATAATATTGTAGGATTAACTTCTTCAGCGAAATCTATTCCTATGACGTCTTCGTTCTTTTCACCTTTATAAGGAAAGGGTCCGCATCCAACATCAAGTACTTTAAGGTTGGCATTTGTTTTTTTATTCTCCATAACTCACCTTCTTTTTATGAATTTAGCGTTGCAGTCCCCCCCGCAAGTGACGTGGTGAACCTTTTTAATGCCCCAGTTAAGAAGCTACTTTAATTTTAATCAATGATTGTTATATAGCAATCGAGATGTAATTCAGTATATCCTGTTGTGTCCCATATCTAGTTTGATAATCTATCCAGTATATTCGCCCTTGCTTTAAACTCCCCAAAAACTCTCTACAACTGCATTATCCCAACAGTCATTTTTACGGTTAATCCTACTTTAAATACAATGTTTCTTGAGCAAATGTTTAAATATTGACTGAGGTGTATCGTGATCTTCGATCCTAATGATAGATTAACCCTACAGGTTTATTATACCATTATATACACAGAATAATTTACAGTGCCTTACCTGCAAATCTCGATCACAAAAAAGCTGACTACAATGAGCTTGTTTTTTATTTAACCAAAACACCATTTTCAACTACGAATACATTTAAAGCTACATCAGCTAAAGCTGAGTCAGCTATAATATCATCTGTATAGAATTCACTAACTATTGCTTTCGCACCACCCAAATAAGCTCTTAAATTAAGAACTTTCCCTGCAGCATAATTCGATATATCAACGATATAGTCCTTATTACTTAGAGATGAAATCAAAATCACATCGCATCCAAAATTTATATGTGACATATAGACCTCTGGAGCGGCTGTAGAAACAATAACATTACTATCACAGCCATGAAGAATAGATAGAATATTGTAATTACAGTGTTGTTTAAACATCTCTGCCACCAATTTTTTTCTCTCTTCTAAACAAAAAAAACCTTCAAAATGCAACATCATAGCTGTCTTAAATTGCAAATGAGATAACACATGAAGACGTCGTTGAATAAATAAAAGTGCAATTGATAGTAATCTGAAAACAGAAAGAGAACTTATGCTTTTCTTTACTATCATCTTACAAACATACGGGAAACTATTTATTTTCAAAAGAGTCTCATCAAAATCAAAAATACAATAAACGTCTGCCTTATCTTGATTCATAGTCTTTAGAATTTTTTGTGCGTAATAGGGCGTACTCATAAACGCTGAAGTCGACAAAAACACTCTTAGGCGTTAAATGATTAGAAATGCAAGAAAACATAACACTCTCTGCTCCAGAGTCTTTAATTGCTTTCTTAACTATTTTCATAGTAGAACCAGAATCAACCGAGTCATCTATAACTAAAACTCGTTTATCATGAACATCTAAGCCATCAAATGAAACAACTCGATTCCTTTTAAGCTTAATAACACCCTTAATTAACCGCAAAAAAACTTCAACATGACGCATAAAATTTGAAAGGTTGCGATGCTTAAATACTAAGTCTTTGAAAATATGATTTTTTGAAGTTGAAACTTTACGCCGAACAGTTATAAATTGGGTAATGTACTTATTAGAAAATACCTCAACGAACAATTGATGAAGATAAGTTCCCGCATTTGGAATAAATACTACAATATCAAACTCACCATGAAACTGTTCAATTATAAGCTTCAAATCAGATTTCAGTTCATCATCCCCTCGCTCTAAAATATAGTATGGCCAGAAAATTTCTGGAAGAGGCCTCTTATCTTTAGATACTTCAACATTTTTAATAAAATGATGAATTTCTTTTTGTATTAAAACTAAACCTGAAGATTTTTGATCTGGAATAAAATTTTTAGCTTCTTGTAACTTACTTTCTATATCATCCTCACCATAAGCAACAAGTACAAGCCCCTCTTTCTCAAACTGGCTTGCAGTATCAAACTGATGGTCATCGGAGACTTCGTTAAAACTCGATTTCCGAGGTAATACTATGACTGGTTTTTTATTAAGAATTCCAGTCATCATTGAACCTACACCAGCATGAGTAATAATAACTCGAGCTTGTTGTATATAACCATCAAACTCTGCTGGCGTGCAAAATCTCACTACATTTAAAGTGCTAGGATAGTACTCTCCATTGCCTATTTGTATAACAACATCCTCTTGAATTATTTTGTTATTTATCAGGCCGTCAATGGACTTGATCAGACGATCAAATCCCAAGTGCCAAGTGCCAACAGTAATAAAAATCACAACAGCCTACCAAAATACTTTGCTTTTGGAAAAAAAACAATTAGATTTTCCCACTGAACAATAAAAAGGTCTGAAAAAGGATAAAGTATACGAGCAGTGATAGTCGGAGATTTAATCCTAGCCATACTTTCTAGATAAACCAACTTTGCACCGCTAAGCTTCGCCATAAGACAATAAATAATAACAATGCCAGCACCTGTTGAAATAACAACATCCGGTCGGGTAATGCAGATAGCACGGATTGAATAAACAAAAGTGCGTAATACACTTATAATACTCTTCCGGTTAATATTTGGAATGGCCACTACTTTATGTGTTTTAGCCAATTCATCCGCCACACCACCTTTAAAAGTTAAATAAGTATAATCATATTGACTATAAATCACAGCAAGGCGCTCTGCCTGCACATAATGACCACCAGTAGAACAAGCAATTACAATTTTCATATCACAATATCTCAACATTCATTACTACTATAAGGATAGTTTAATTGCTTTATGCGATTGAATTAGTGAACTAACAAATGCAATTTTAATAAAAAATATCGTTTCAGTCGGCCCCCAGAAAGCAATTCCTTGTAAAGACACGATGTCAGTAATTAAGCTGATGAATACCGACCATAAAATAATTTGATTAAAGGAATAGTTCCCCTCCACCTTCCGTAATAGTTTATAAGCAGAAAAGTAAATCAATAAATTATATATCAACAAACCCAAAAGGCCGCCCCTAACAGCTGCAAGTACAAAGCCATTTGTAACATCCCAAAGTCCCCAGCCCCAATGTGCAGTTGAACGCACACCAAAAAGCCACCAGTCGTAAAAATGATTTACCGCTTCATCAATCAGATAATAACGATGCCAGCCAGTAGATCCCCCAATCACATCAACCTTAGAGGCAAGCGACCAAATAGGCCCTTTAAGAGTCATCGAGAGCACAATTAGTCCCAAAAACAGACCTAAAATAATCCATTTTGTATGGATTCTAAATGGAAAAAATGCGAGCCCAAGTATAGCAATTCCAATTGAAATAACAGGTGTGCTAGAAGATGTTGACCAAACTATTACTATAATAGAACATAAGCTGATTAATCCTTTAAGTGATTTATTAATTTTATAATCAGCCCAAGCAAATGGAAGTGCCGCGGCCCAAAAACAACCAGCTAAAATGGGGTGAGAAAATGCGCCTTGTGCTCGCAATGCTCCATATCCACTTCTTGCCTGAGTGTGCTCCGGCACACCACCAAATATTGAGAATAAATTTGTAGCTGTTACTACCTCGTATAAAAAAAAACCAACTGATAGAAGAGAAATTATAACAATGTATTTCATAAACTGATATATATCAGTTTCATTTCTAACTAGGAATCTTACAAGAAAATATGGAATCGCAACATCAATTAAACGGCCTATTTGAAATACTAAAGTTTCATTTCCTAGCGTAAATAACTGTGCAATGGAGGTAGAAGTAACCCAAAAAATAAAGATAAGATCTATTATATTAAATTCAAACCAATAGAACTCTTTCTTAAAATAAACTCTAATCAGTGTAAACAACAATAGGATTCGGAGCAAAGTGAAGTCTGCACCGGCTATCTCAACTCTCTGTAGCGTTGATACAAATAATAACAATATTAAAAATGGGAAAAAGACATATTGCCGCTCCCTATAGAAAAAAGCCAATACTGAGACAACTAAAACCATTAACCCAAGAGGATGAAGTACAGTTTGATTAAACCCCGTAATCATTAACTGTTCCGCTCTTACGTTTTAATACTAGATTCCATTGTGGCGCTAAAATATTCTCAAAGATCCCCAGCGTGATTTTATTTATAAAAGGATCTCTGCGCCCCCAAAATAATGCTTGGTTAGCAACCAAAGAATATTGCTTTGAATTATATAATTCAAACATTGTCTTTCGAGTAAAAAATCTTATATGCGTTCGATCTAAGATGCCTGCATCTTTATAACTCCACTCACCTTTAAATAGCAAAGCTAATGAAACTGTATAATGCTGTGTATTTGGGACTGTTATTACTAAAGTTCCATCTTCTTTGATTACGTGGCTTAAATCACTTAACACTGCCCAAGGGTCACGTAAATGCTCTAGCACATCACCGCACAAAATAAAATCGAATCGTTTTTCACCTAAAGAACTAAACATAAAGGTGTCGAGATCAGTACAAATTGCTTCATCTAAATCATGGCTTGCTATTTTAATTGATGGCTCATGTATATCTAAACCAACATAATATGCCGCATGCCCGTTTTCTTTAAGCCACTTCCCTGTTTTCCCCTCAGCACAACCTAGTTCTAAAATTGCACTTCCATCTTTTTTAATAACGTGGTCTAACAACCCTGAACGGACATTTGCGTAATACCTAGAATTAGAGCTCATTTTTAACACCCGAATACTTAAATAAACCAAACAAAGTTTTATATAGGCGCTGCATCTGCTCTTTGCGTAAAAATGAAACTGTTTTATGCGAAATACTCCGCTTTTCAAAAAACAATACAGAGTGCATATAGCCAATAAACCGACAACAACTGCCTATAATTAATGGCTTTTCCGAAAAACCACGTGAAAAAGTTTTAGCTAGCATAAAAATTGGGTGAGAACCTATCCCAAAGTCTGCTTTTCCTTGGTAAAAACGGGCTTTGTAAATACTTTGTCCCACTCCAGTTCCAGATGGGCGATGATGAATAACACTATATTCAAGATACGAACGAGTTTTCCATCCATACTGACGCGCCATGATCTCTGCGATTGAATCCTCCCCACCAAATGGCATTGGAATATATCCACCAATTTCCTCATAGCATTTTTTTTGAAATAATTGAATTGCTCCTGGAGTACTAATACTTGAACGATGAACAACTCGTGGCTGATTATCAATCAGATCCATATAAACACCACTACAAATACCTAGTTCAGGGTACAAATCAAATTTACCAAGAATACTTTCATAATAATTACTTGGCAAAGTTATATCAGCATCCAAACAGCCAACATAGTCATATTTAATGTCACATTTTGCAAGCAGTTCCATACCATATAGAAGAACTTCAGTCTTTCGACCATAATATGATGACAGACTATTGTCACTGAGTGTCGAGACAGTTATCCAACTATATTTTTTTGCATAACTCTCAATAATTGGTTGTGTTAAATCTGTAGACCTATCATTTATTATGATCCATTTGATGGGCTGTAATGTTTGTTCTACAACAGAGTCGATCACAAGCCCAATTAGACTTTCTTCGTTATGCACTGGAGTAATTAGAATAAAATTTTTCATAAAAGCATTCCCATTATGCAAATGGTGCCCATTTTATTACTGCAATACTTTGCTGGATTTTTATACTCGCCTTTATTTCATTCTTCCTATTTCTAACCAGAGCATTTACGACTCGAAATGACAAACGAATTACATGATGCAGAACGATTATTAATTTAAAACCTATGACCTTAATAGCTCCATGATGTTTTCTCCAGTATTGTAAGTTTGCTATCTGCATTTCCAGGTAAAACTTAATCGGCATTCTAGAAGAGCTAGCGCCTCCAAAATGAACAGCCTGCGCATCGGAATTAAAGCATACATCCCATTTTGAAAAATTAAACCTCCGTGACCAATCTACATCTTCACCATAGATAAAAAAATTTTCATCTAGCAAGCCAACCTCTTCAAGTGATAAGCGGCGTATTACCCAAAAGCAACCACTGAGAACATTTACTACTTTGGTACTACGGTGATCCCAATAATCCATTCTCCAACTACTCAAAAAAGCAGAGTTAGGGAAAAGCTTATTTAACATCAATGCGCCACAAAAATGATTCCAAAGCCCCGGGTATCGTGAGCAAGATGTTTGTTTAGTCATGTCCGAATTAAAAATACATGGGCCAGCCATTCCAACGGAAGGGTTATCTATCATGAAAGTTACCATCTGAGAAATGCACCCTTCCAACACAATCACATCAGTATTAACTAAAAATAATAAATTACCGGTGCTTGCATTTATCCCGAGATTATTTGCCTTACTAAACCCAAGATTTGAATCATTTTCAATCAGAATGATTTCAGGATAATTGTTTTTTATATAGATTTGACTACCATCAGTAGAAGCATTATCTACAAGTATAATTTCATAAGAAAGTCCTTGAGTATTCTTTTTAATTGAATCGATACAACCCACTAAAAAAGATAATGCATTCCAATTAACTAGTACGAATGATATTTTTGATGATTCCATTTTCCTGCCTTAAATCAAAATAATTTAAAATATACTATCTCTCTTCATAAAAAATTTCACTAACCATTAAATATCATAACAAAATAGTTTATTTTTTATATATTTCCTTTCTGATTTAGATACTTCAATGCGCCAAGCGATGAAGAAACTAATAAAAGTGAAGAACACTAAATACAATACCTTGAAAATAACTCCTTCCACATAAGTAGCTACATATAAAATAGTGACGGCAGATGCTATCTTAACAATAAAACTCTTCGTGGCAGCAGTAATCTCAGGAATTACACGAGAGCTTAAATAAAATAAGCATAATGTATCAAACATAACGCGTAACGTCCAGACCATCGCAGCGCCAGCGATACCATATTCCTGAAGAGCCATCCACAATAAATATAAATATGGAACAAACTCAAACAATACTAGTTTAGCTTGTAAGTCAGGTCGACCGCCGCTTTGCAACATAATATTTGGCATCCTAGCTATACTGTTTATAAATACACCAACACATAGCCATTGAACAACAACTACGCCATTTTCTGCGAAGTCCGTACCTAACCATGTAAATAAACCTTGGTATGAAAAAAGCATTATTAATAAAATCATTGGGAACATAGAATATGCAATTACAGCTATTCCCTTAGAGTAAAGATAAACAGCCTTACTAACGTCTTTATGCAACATAGTAGTAAACGCTGGAAACAATACACCAATTAGCCCCATAGGTATTAATAATAACTTTGTAACAACTTCATAAGGTGCAACATAGTAAGAAACTGCAGTCATTGTAAGGGTAACACCTATAAAAAAACGATCTAGGTACACTATTAACGGACCAACAATATTACTTACAGTTAGCCATCCGCCAAATTTCAGCATAGGTACTACATATTTCCTATCAAGTACTATATTATTTCTGACGAGAGGAACTTCTCTTAGAACTACAATATAATAAGCAATTACACTAAGTATTCGATTTGCTAGTAATACTAGTAGAATCCATACTAATGAATTTGAAAATGGCAACACGGCTAGAGGCCCTATAAATGTAAACAACCCTACTGGGATGCGTATATAACTAATACATTTAAATTTTTGAAACGCTTCAAGAATACCTCGGAATCCTGTGGAAATAACTACAATCGGAATAGAGAGACTTAGAATATAAAAACTATGAAGAACCTCCATTTGCAAATCATCTTGAATTGTCAACCAGTCAAATACAAGATAGCCTGATAGCCCCAAAAATCCAAAACCACCAACAACACCAGTTAGAAACATCAGTGTAATTGCGGTCCAAAAAACCTGAGGGATCAACTTGTTTTTGCCAACTGAAAGTAACTCGGCTATGAATTTAGTCAGCGCTCGACCTAACCCCATATCAAATATACTGAAATAACCAATTATTAACCATGCAGTTGCTAAAATGCCAAATTTTTCTGTGCCTAATCCTTCAATCAAATGCGGAATAGTAAAAACACCCACAAACATTGGTAGAACTAAACCAAGGGTATTCCAAATTACATTGTTTGCGAGCACACGTCCCGAGGTATCTTTCGTATTAGTCATTTAGGATTATATCAAGTATGTAAGTAGACGATTAAAGATGTAGCTTTACTAAAGTGAAACATAAGCTATAACGGGAAAGTGATCTGACCCTCCAAACTCACCTAAAACATACGACTGATGTATCTTAAAATCATTACTCAAGAAAATGTGATCTATACGTAAAAAAGCAAAAACCCTTCCCATATTTCGTGCAGATGTAGGGAATGTAAATCCAAATCCATTACCTGCCATTTCAAAAGCATTATTTAGATATTTTTTTACTTCAAGGTAAGGATAATTAATAACTGTTGAATTAAAATCTCCCGCTATTATTTTCGCTCCCTTTAAAGCTGATATTTGTGAAATAAGTTCGTTAGTCATTTCATGTTGAAAATTATTACTTACAATAGCTTTAGGTAAGTGAACATTCCAAACAGATACAATTTGAGATGGAAAAATAATTTTTAACTTTTGAAAAAAATTTATTTTTTTTACATGTGAAACAACTTCAAAACGACTTACTACTAACCCATGACGACCATCAAAGTCATAATACAGTTCTTCACTTTCGTAGATATCTCTTATTAAGAATAATAATTCATTAGTCTCTTCAACGTTAATCTCCTGTAAAAAAAACACATCGGGCTTTTCTTTTAATAAAACGTTTGCAACAAGATCAATTCTTTTATTTCTACCCATTTTGCTATAAGTCATGATTTTATAAAAAGAGCTTTGGTCTTTTAATTCCAACAAACTAGAAATATTAAGATGTGGATATAAAATGCAGCTGGCCAAAATAAAACATATTGCAGATGTACTATTTTTTTTGATTATAAAAAAGAATAGACCCTCGGCTATTATAAAAAATGCCCAGAAAGGTGATAAGTAACTTACCCACCTAATTAAATTTAATTCGTCAAGATAAAAAACAAAACACAACAACCAAATTAGTGCTAGAAATAAATTAAAGTAAAAGATGTTTACTAGAAGCTGGAGTATACGATTAGTGTTAGTCAAGCTCATTAAAAACTATCTGCCTATGCCTATATACTTTACACCCTGAGATAAGATTTCTTTCTTATCTAAACAGTTTCTGCCATCGACGATAACCTTTATTCCATATTTATTTAGATTTAATTTAATTAACTCACTCACTAAATCATCATGATCTGTAATTAAAATTACTGCACTAGCTCCACTTAGTGCTTCCTCCAAAGAATTGACAGTACTTTCATCAGCAACCCAGCTGTCATAAGTACAAATAGATGCTCCCTTCTTCTCTAATATTTTCCTTATTTCAAAGAATGGGGATTCGCGCTTATCATCGATATTTTTTTTATACGAAACACCTAGTAAAGTTATTTTGTTTTCTTTTATGTGCATTGAACAATCGTTTAAAGCATCTTGTAATAAATCGATCGCGTATTGAGGCATACCATTGCTAGTCTTCCTTGATAACTCAATAATTTCAGGAGCATACCCAGCTTTTTTCGAAGCAGCTTTTAGCCACTCGGGATCAACAGCAATACAATGGCCACCAACACCAATACCGGGGTAAAATGGTCCCTTACCAAATGGTTTTGTAGACATACCATCAATTATGTCTACTACATCTAACTTTAAGACATTACTTATTTTTGCCAATTCATTTACAAATGCGATGTTAACGTCTCTTACTGTATTCTCCATTGCTTTTACAGCTTCAGCATCTCGAATCGATCTCATTTTTGTTACACCCCCCAAAGGTACTACTGCTGGTTGATAAGAACTTCCATCACTTTTTTGAAATTTTGGTCGCAAACTAGCACGTATATCTTGAACATCAAAAATGTCCCCACCCAGTATGCTTCTATAAAATTCAGCGACAAGTTCAACAGCAACTGTTGTTGTTGCACCAACAACTCTCGGAATATTTTCTGTAGTCCAAAAAGCATCACCAGGATTTACTCTTTCAGGACAGTGTCCCAAATGGATATCATCACCTACTTTCATCCCTGTATTTTTTTCAAGAAGGGGTTGAACGATAGTTTCGCACGTACCTGGAAATACAGTTGATTCAACAACTACAATATCACCTTTTTTAATAAACGGCGATATACTCGATATTGCCGAAAGAAGTGGACTTAAGTCTGGCTCAAGATTTTCATTAACAGGCGTAGGAACACAAATTAAATATATTTTGCAATCTGATATATCACCGTTATTACTTGTTGGAAACAATAAGCCTGACGAATGAGCTTCAGCCAACGACTTTTTGACCTCATGATCAACAATGTGACTTTTCCCTGCTTTAAGAAGATCTACAATATTTTGCTTGTTTTCCAAACCAACAACGTCATAACCCTTCTTTGCACACAAGCATGCAAGAGGTAAACCAACATAACCTAAACCAATAACAGCAATTTTTTCCATCAATCTATCTCAGCAAAAACATTCAAAGTAAGTAACTATTCAGCCCAATCATCCCAAAAAAGACTTGACAGGGTTTCGAGCTCCAAAAGCTATATTCTAGCGGACTCTAACCACTGCTTCAGGCTTCGCCATGCGGAGAGCTGAGCGCCCCGAGGAAAAATAAGGGGACGCTACCCTTTATCTAAACATGCTGCTAGAGTTCTCGAATGCCAGTGTAGCGAGGAGTTCTTGGCCGAATCAAATAAAAAGAAATCTATTGTGCAAAAGTCTTAGATTATAATCCACTTAAATAGGGTAGTGGTCAAGTTAATTTGGCCACAGAAATATAGCTTTTTCAATATTTCGCTTCAGCCACATTAGGCGACGTGCCCAGGTTGTGACGATGCGGCCGAACTTGGCTGTAGTAGCCAATCATATAATTGATAATATCTAGCTTCGCTTTGTGGATAGATGAGTAACCATTCTGTGGTA
>JBLIBL010000078.1:0-16261 GCA_047633355.1 Polaribacter sp. | reverse complement strand
CTTAATTCATTATGCGTAGCGACTCCGACCCTACAAATCCGACTCCTACAAATCCTAAGCAATTAGACTGGGTTTATATTCAACGATCAGCTAGAATAGCGATTTTTTATAGCCTCTAAAACCATTTTATTATTTGAAGTAGGTGTTTGGAGGCGATCATTGCGCTATTTTGGATCAACCTATGAAGTTCGTTATTAAACTTTTTCCAGAGATAATCGTAAAGAGCCGTCCGGTTCGTAAGCAATTTATTTCGCAGTTACGTAAAAATCTTAAAAAGATATTATCATCCATCATTGAACAGCCGCAAGTTCATGGAATTTGGGATCGTTTAGAAGTTGATCTTAAACAAGATGACTATCATCTTGAAAGTGAGTTGATCGCAATCCTCCAAAGAACGCCAGGAATTGAGTTTATTCTTAAAGTCACAACATATCAATTATCTAAAAATGTATCGAGTTATATGGATGAGATCGCTCAAATAGTGATTAAACAATATAAAGATAAAGTTAAAAATAAAACATTCTGTCTAAGAGCTAAGAGAACAGGTGCGCATCCATTTAAATCCATCGAAATGGAACACCAGATTGGCGGTGCTTTGTATCAAAATAGTGATTCAGCGGGTGTTAAATTAAAAGATCCTGAAGTATTGGTGCAACTCGAACTGAAAGAAGACCAACTGTTTGCAGTACAAGAGCGTTTTCAGGGGTTGGGTGGATTTCCAATCGGTCAACAAGAATCTTGTGTGAGTTTAATCTCTGGTGGATTTGATTCTACGGTTTCTAGTTATTTAATGATTAAAAGGGGTATTCGTACACATTACCTTTTCTTCAACTTGGGAGGAATTGCTCATGATGTTGGTGTTAAACAAGTTGCTCATTATTTATGGGATAAATATGCTTCATCACATAGGGTCTTATTTATTACTATTCCATTCGAACCGGTTGTTTCTGAAATACTAAAAAATGTTGATCATTCGCAGATGGGAGTTATTCTTAAAAGAATGATGTTACGAGTTGCTGATAAAGTAGCAGAAGAATTTAATGCGCCAGCCATAGTCACTGGAGAAGCTGTTGGAAAAGTGTCTAGTCAAACGTTAACTAATCTGTCAGTGATTGATAAAGTTTCAAATATATTAGTGATGCGCCCTTTAATTGTTATGGATAAACCTGATATTGTTGAGTTGTCGCGAAAAATAGGCACAGAAGAGTTTGCGGCGGTAATGCCCGAGTATTGTGGCATTATTGTAAATAAACCAACCACTCGTGCAAAGATAGGAAAAATTGAAAAGGAAGAGAAAAATTTTGATTTTGAAATTTTAGATCAATCTTTTCTGGACAGAAAGATCGAAAATATGGACCAAATATATCAATCAAAGCTAAATATTGAGTCTATAGAAGTAGTCAACTTACCAAATAAAGACGATACGATTATTGATATTCGTCATCCGCATGAACTAGCAACAAAACCTTTAATACTGACTAAAAATGAAGTGCTAACGATTCCTTTTTTCAAGTTACAGTATTCAGAAAAAATAGACAAAAACAAAACATACTTACTTTATTGTGACAAAGGTGTCATGAGTCAGTTACAAGCGGAAGAATTATTTAATAAAGGATTTAAAGTTAAAATATATCAGCCATAATTTTTTATAAAAGGAGGCTCGTCTTAGGTCCTTATTAAAACGGGCTCGGAGTCACTCTAAAATGGCAAGTTTATCCTATCGTTAAATGCTATTTCCATTTGGACATTTAATTTATTGGTGAAGGCGACTCCGACCCTTTTCACAATGCTAAACTGTCGTACCACTTAACATACAAGCGGCTTACCTCTGGAGTTTTCGTGGATATTGTCACCATCGATATCCTTAGAATAACGAATTCGACCTGCTTTAGTGATAATTAATGCTCTCGACTTGCTAGCATCATTATTATAACAAAATTGAAAACTACCATTCTGATGATTGGTAATACCTGTTTCTAGCCATTGCAATGATTTTCTAAAACCAAAGGCTTTCCAACTAAGCGTTAATTTTTCATTCTGATTTTTAAAGTATGTCAGAATTTTTTCTTCGTTATTGAGTTTTCTATCACCATTTTCATCAATAAAGCTCATGTAACCATTTGTCCACTCTGATAAACAAATTTGTGTTTCATCTGTCGGGCAAATTGTAACTTTTCTGTTCTCGCTTATAGCTGTTGTGCGGGCGACTTTTAATGTTTTAACGAGTCCATCAACTTGGACTGATAATTTACTGTTATCAAGCACTTCCTTAAATGAGGGTAATGCCATACCTGATAGAATGAACACCATTGCCAAAGTAATTAGTAGTTCAATTAATGTAAAAGCTGATTGATGCGTTTTTATATTTAGTGAAGATAGTTTTATTGCAAGTAGCCTCAGTTGTCCTTTTTTCATACTGTTCTCCATAAGGTAACGTGGTTTCTGCTAAGTTCATCCTGAAACTCAACTGATTGAAATTTTACAATAAGATATGATATTAAAAAATAGCTTAACTCTGACTGTTGAAAGCGCAAAAACGCTGTTTGTACTAATAGAAGAACTTGATAGGACGTGAGATATTGTCCTTTTGTCGTTAGTTAATGTTTAATTTTTCTAGTTTGTAGCGCATTGCTCTAAAGCTGATACCCAGTATTTTTGCCGCTTTTGTTTTATTACCTTCAGATTCTTTTAGTGCAAATAAAATTTCTTTCGATTCTAGGGTTTCTAAATATTGATCTAATGGCATATCACCTCTACCTTGAGTACCTAATTGAGCTTCTGAACCTCCAGAAATATTTAGTATCGGTAAATTTAAGTCTTCTAATGAGACATTTTGACCGTCTACTAAGGTGACAGCTCTCTCAAGAATATTTTCTAATTCTCTGATATTTCCCGGAAAAGGATAATTTATTAAGCCATTTAAAGCGTCTTCAGTCAATCGAGTTGCTATTTTTTGTTGTGAAATGGCATTGTTCAAATTCATTTTTTTGAATAAATAATCGACTAATTGTGGTATATCTTCTTTTCTTTCTTTTAATGATGGTACTTTTATTTCGATAACATTGATTCGATAATAAAGATCTTGTCTAAAATTACCTTGTTCCACTTGCAAAGATAAGTTTCGATGGCTAGCACTTAATATCCTAGTGTCGACAGGAATTTCATGCTCTGAGCCAACTGGCCTGACTGCTTTTTCTTGAATCGCTCTTAATAGTTTTACTTGCATTGCTATTGGCAACTCTGCAATTTCATCCAAAAAAAGCGTCCCGCCTTCAGCCATTTGAAATAATCCTTTTTTATCTTTGATAGCGCCGGTGAAACTTCCTTTTTTGTGCCCAAAAAATTCACTCTCCATTAATTCTGATGGTATAGCACCGCAATTTACAGCAACAAATGGTTGTTTGATTCTTGGACCCTTATGGTGAATGAGACGCGCGACTAATTCTTTACCGGTTCCAGATTCGCCATTAATTAAAACCGGCGCTTGGCTACGAGCCAACTTTAAAATCATTCTTTTGAGCGAAAGCATTGCAGGTGAATTACCGATCAGTTGTTTCTTTTGGTTGACGGTTTTAACTTTAGGTTCAAACGATGAGTTTTTTGAAGAGTTGTGAATAGACGGTTCAATACTAATATCATTAGAAACTAAACTCTCATTAGTATCTTGTAATAGTTCGGTATCAGTTTCTTTAGTTCTAATTTGATTCAACTTAAGCGCATTTGAAATTAAATGACGTAATGCTACGAGATTGACCGGTTTGGATAGAAAATCAAATGCACCAGCTTTCATAGCTTCAACTGCAGTATCCATATTTCCATGTGCTGTAATTAAAGCGACAGGTAAATTAGGGAAAGAGCTTTGTATATGTTTAATTAAATCGATTCCATCACCATCTGGCAGTCGCATATCAGTGAGGCAAAAATCAAAACTCACTGTTTTCAACAGTTCCTTTGCTTCCGATACTGTTGCGGCTTTGCTAGTTAGAATATCCATGCGAGATAAAGTAATTCCTAATAATTGTAGAATGTCGGGTTCATCATCAACAATTAGTGCGGTAGCTTGAGTATTATTCATAAGTATTTTTTCTTTATAAAGTTTTAGGCGAAACACTAAAACTTATTCTGAAACAGGAACCGCCTGAGGTCAAGGGGAGATAATCTAACCTTGCTTTATTTGCTTCGCATAGCTCACGAGATAAATAGAGACCCAAACCAGTTCCACTCCTTGACGTTGTAAAAAATGGTTCAAAAATTTTCTCGGCCTTTTCGGGACTAATGCCTTCGCCTATATCAATGACATCTAAATAAGGTGTTCTGTTATTGAGTTCTACGCCGATGGTAATATAAACGAAAGAACGACCGGTGTTTAGTTGACTATGTCTCAGACCATTGTCTAATAAGTTGTTCAAAATTTGACTAAGCTGTGAATCATCAAAATAAACAATTAGATCTTTTGACTCGATACGAAGATCTATTTCAGTATCTTTTTCTTTTGCTATTAAATAATTATCTTTTATTTTAGTAAGGTATAAAGAAAGGTTGATCTCTTTTATCTGTCCAGCTTTTCTAATTGAAAGCTGCATAATATTTTCTATAATTTCATTCACTCTGGATGCATTTTTTTCAATGATATCAATTAGTTCAATGCTTCCTGAATCCATGTTCTCACATTCACGTACTAATTGTGCTGCATGACTAAGTGCGCCTAAAGGATTCCTGATTTCGTGAGCAATTGATGCTGTCAATCGCCCTAACGAAGCGAGTTTTAAATTTTGAGCTCGCTGGTTAAGAGTACTTTCATCATCCAGAAAAATAATAGAGTTTTCTTTATTTACACCAATTTTCGAAAAACTAGGTATTAAACTAGGTCCGGTAGCCGTATTTCTAAAAGCTTTAGAACGATAATTTTTTTTTCTACGCCACAAATTTAATTGCCGTGATAATGGGGTGGACACTTGCTCTAAACGACGACTTTGATAAGATTCAGGCATACCTAAATGCGCCCATGCGCTACGATTGAGTAATCGAATATTCTGAAAACTATCGATGACCATTACTCCAGTGGACATATGATCTATAATTTTTTCATTTAATAATTCCATATTTTCAAGACCTCGTATTGAGGCTTCTGCCTTAATTTCACTTTCTCCTATTTTTCTAGATAGGTAATATCCCATTAATCCTGTACCCAAAAAGGTGACAGATAAAAATCCCACTTGAGTAAAATTTCTGTTTGAGTCAGTAATGAAATAGGTGGAGTAACTTTCTTCTGCAAGAATGGCTAAACATGCAATCACCGAATAACCTAAACTAGTTGGCGTGCTAATCATTATACTTGCGCTGATTGTACTGATAGCGATCAACATGCCTAGACCACTTGTAACACCGCCGCTTGCGTGCATCAAAATAGTTAGAAATATAATATCAAGTAGAACTTGAGATTGAAGTTGTAGCCTGAATAACTGTGGATAAAAAGATACAAGAAAAAACACTAATGCGAATAACATGTAGAGCAATGCTGTTTGTAAAAATAGTTGAGGTAAAAAATTTCCTAGAAAAGGGTGTTCGATATTGACTTGTGTTATAAATGTGAGTGATATAGCCAATGCAATACGATAAATCGTAAATAGCTTTAAAGCTCGCCAAGAAAAGCTATCTTTTTTTCCAAAAGATGTAAAAGCCGGAAACTCGTTGATTGATTGATTGTTTCTCTCTGTTGTTTTGTTTTGCGTTGAATTTGACGACATATTTTTATGCTTAATAGTATATTTTAAAAAAATTAATTTAATAAATTGTTGGGATAGCTTTACGTTTGTGTTGTGTTTTTTCGTATAAAGAAATGATCTGAGCATCAGCAATTGAGTCGGTTGATTTGCCCTCTAAAAAATCATCAATCTGTTGGTAGCTTACTCCTAATACAGATTCATCACTTTTAGATGGTGATAAGCACTCTAAGTCTGCAGTAGGTGTTTTGTCTATTAATTCCATTGGAACTCCTAAATAGGTCGCGATTTGTTTAACTTGACGTTTGCTGAGGCCAAAAAGGGGTGCAAGATCGCAAGCGCCATCTCCCCATTTAGTAAAAAAACCAGTGATATTTTCTGCGGAATGATCAGTACCCAGAACTAAACCATTTTTTAATCCCGCTATTTGGTATTGGGCAATCATTCGCGCTCTTGCTTTTAAATTACCTTTTACGAAGTCTAATTTTTTTGAATTAAAAATTGGATCTACTTCATCTTTTAGAGCGTTTAAGGATTCTGCTTCCATTGCATTAACTGTGGACTTAATGTTGATACATAATCTAGAAGTTGGTTCTATAAAATTTAGCGCCATTTGTGCGTCTTGCTCATCAGCTTGATCTCCATACGGCAGACGAATTGCAATAAATCGATAATCTGACTGTTGAGCGTTTTTTGGATTTTCATGATTGAGTTCTTCTACGGCTTTTTGCGAGAGTTTACCTAAAGTAGTTGAGTCAATACCTCCACTGATACCTAAAACTAATGTTTTTAAACCGGAATAATTTAAAGCATTTTTTATAAAATTAACTCTTTGTTCAATTTCTGACGTTATATCTATTTCAGATTGAACTTTCATTTCATCAATAATTTGTTTTTTTATTAATTCAATATTCATTTTTTATTTATCCTATAAACTAAGCAAATATTTTATAGCTCAATTCTAACATCAGATAGTTGTTCAGAGCATAGATGTTATTGATTCATATAGAATTATAGTACATATGAGGTGGATATTCTGTCGATAATTATGCCTTAACTTATATTTTGGACAATAACATGAGGTTTTGCTTTATTTAGAATTGTTAGTAATATGTGCTTTCGCAATTGGTAATCAATAAGTTATGATGGTACAAAGATTCTAATGGAATAAACAATGATGAAAAAAATCGAAGCAATCATTAAACCTTTTAAACTCGATGATGTTAGAGAGGCGCTTAGCGAAGCAGGTATTACCGGCATGACGGTCACCGAAGTTAAAGGCTTTGGTCGTCAAAAAGGCCATACGGAATTATATCGTGGTGCAGAATATATGGTCGATTTTTTACCAAAAATAAAACTGGAGATAATAATCTCGGACGACATTTTGGATATTTGTGTTGATACGATTATGGATATTGCAAAAACGGGGAAAATTGGCGATGGAAAGATTTTTATATCAGATGTAGAAAAAGTGATTAGGATTCGAACCGGTGACGAAAATGAGGATGCGATTTAATCAAAATCACATCCCCTAATTATTTTGTTCAAGTTCTAGCGCTAGCCCTTATAGTCAGGGTAATTCAAAAGCAATACTCGACGGCTATTTTCCGCTAAATCTGTTAAATCCAATAAATTATAGGCAATTTGCATCATATCTAACGCGTGGGGCACTGAAGGTGTTTTTGGATAATGGTCAACAACATATTTTGCACGATTTGCGGCTGCTAAATAAGCTTCACGTTTCATATAATAATTTGCAACATGCAATTCATACTTAGCAAGTCGATTACGAAGATGAACCATTCTTTGCCGTGCATCTTTAGCGTACTGACTATTTGGAAATAGGCGTACTAACTCGGCAAAATCATCAAAAGCTTGTCTTGTTGCGCCTGCATCGCGCTCTTCAATTGGGGCAGAAAATAATTCTTTTCCAAAACCTGTTTCGGTAGAATAATTAATTAGACCTTTCATGTAATAGGCGTAATCAAGGTCTTTGTGACGGGGGTTTTGTCTAATAAAGCGATCTGCAGAAGCGATCCCAGAACCAAAATCATTTAACTGGTAATAAGAATAAATAAGATTTAGTTGTGCTTGATGAGAGTAAGCGCCAAATGGATACAAGCCATCCAGACGTTCTAAATATTCCACTGCACTGCGATAATTGCCTGAATGCATGGAATATTGAGCTTTCTCATACAGCTTAAATGCGTTATTTATTTTAATTGCTTCGGACGATCGACTATTATCATCAGAGCAGGCTGCAACAAAAAGTGTTATAAATACCAGTAGGCTAAACTTTTTAATCATTCTCATAGAAACTCAAAGGGGTTAAAATAGATCCCAATTATTAACGAATTAATTCCAATAAAGTGGTTAAATTCGGTTTTAAACGAAAATACGCTTAAAATGGGGAAGGTATCAGTTAAAACGGCTGATATTTTACCTCAGGCAATCAATTACTGCCAGACTAAGCAATAAATTAAGCAACTAATAAGGCTAGCAAAGTGACAAAAAGTTCCATAGATAATCAAGATAATGATTTTACTCAAAAAATGGATGTTTCTGAAAACGATGGTCATGAAATTGATGCGCATGAAATCGATGGTCATGAAAACAAGGCTAATGAATCAGATGTACTTGAAGCAGAAATCTATGAATTGGATGAAAGCTATTTAGGTGAAAGGTTAGATATAGTTTTAGTCAGTTTTTATCCTGCAATTTCTCGTTCTCGTATACAATCTTGGATAAAAGCGGGGCAAGTAAAACTAGATGGTGAAGTGATCAATAAACCAAAGCACAAAGTGACGAAACCGATGTTTTTATCTGTTGTACCTAAAAATGAGTCCAAAGGCGAGTGGACAGCAGAGGATATAGACTTCACCGTGCATTATGAAGACGATGACATTATTATTGTCAATAAGCGCGCTGGTTTAGTGGTTCACCCTGCACCCGGTCACCGTCAAGATACTTTAGTGAATGGGCTTTTATTTCGTTATCCTGAGTTAAGAAAAATGCCGAGAGCCGGCATCGTACATCGATTGGATAAGGATACGACCGGTTTGTTAGTTGTTGCAAAAACACCAGAAGCTCACTTTAACCTAGTCGATCAATTACAAAATAGAGCCTTCAAACGTGAATATGTTGCCCTAGTTCATCATACATTAGTCGCTGGTGATACGATTAACTTGCCGATTGGGCGTCACCCTCAACAACGTAAGAAAATGGCAGTGATTGAAGATGATAGAGTTGATGAGTTTGGCGATTTGATTGCAAATGGATCTCGAAGTAAAGAAGCTATTACGCATTATCGTATTACTCAAAAATTTCAGCATTTTACTCAGTTAAGAGTTCAATTAGAGACAGGTAGAACACACCAAATCCGAGTTCATTTTGCACATATACATCATCCACTTGTTGGCGATCCCTTATATTTACCAAGAAATTTAAGACCGCGTAACATGTCAAAAGAATTAGAGCAGTTATTTGATGATTTTAGACGGCAAGCGTTACATGCGGAAACCTTAGGCTTAATTCATCCAACAACTGGTGAATTTGTTAGCTGGCAAACTGATATTCCGGAAGATTTAAATCGCTTAATTGAACAGTTAAAAATTGAATAATCACACATGTAGGAATTTAGAAGTTGCATAAGTAAGCTGAAAAGCTAGAGATTCTTTATGGATGTTAATGAATATTTGATCCCCGATTGGCCTGCGCCTGATTGGATTAAATCAGCTGTCACTACAAGAAAAGGTAAAAATAAAAGCCAATTCGGTTCTTTTAATATTGCAGATCATGTAAATGATGATTTAAACAATGTCACTAAAAATAGAGCGCAACTGATAAAGGATCTTGAGCTAAAAAACAGCCCGCAATGGATTGAGCAAATTCATGGCATCAAATCTACTGAATTACTTTCAGCTAGTGAAATGCTGACAGTTGATCCGCAAACAAATAAAGCTGTCTGTGCGGACGCAAGCTATACTAAACAATTGGATTTACCTTGTGTAGTCATGACCGCTGACTGTTTACCTGTTCTGTTGACTAATAAAAGTGGCACATGGGTTTGTGCAATCCATGCTGGCTGGAGAGGGCTTTGTGATGGCATTATTGAGTCAACAGTGGCAAAGTATGAAGGTGCAAGTAACGAGTTAATTGCTTGGTTAGGTCCAGCTATCAGCCAAAAATATTTTGAAGTCGGACATGAGGTAAGAGAAAAATTCCTAGCCGTTGATAAAAAATATGTTGATGCATTTAAAGTACACAAGCCGAATCATTATATGGCTGATTTATATTTTATTGCACGAAATAAATTGTCTTGCTTGTCGATCAAAAGCTACGGAGGAGAACTCTGTAGTTATGATGATTCTAAAAGGTTTTATTCTTATAGAAGAGACGGTGAAACAGGGCGTATGGCAAGTTTGATTTGGATAGAAAAATTGAGAAGCACGCAACATGAACAGAAGTGCAATGAACAGAAGTGAAATGAGTAAAATACAAAATGGATAAAACACTGGTCATCATTTTAGTGATCATTTTGATCTTGTTCCTTAATTTTATTATTTGGGCTCTCTATATTGGCCGACAATACAATAATACGGATTGGGGGCATCCATTGCTCAACATATTTGATGGGATGTTACGCTTTTATTGTCAACGCTATCATCGTCAATGGGATTTTAAAATAGACATTCCAAAAAACAAAAAAATTCTATTAGCTTCTAACCATATTTCAGCACTTGATCCTTTTTTATTAGTCGCAGCAACAGATCGTCCTATTCGTTTTATGATTGCAAAAGAAGAGTATGAGAAACCAATTTTGAATAAATTATTTAAAGCTGGCGGTTGTATCCCGATTGACCGAGGAGGAAGAGTTGAAGGTGCTTTTAGAAGTGCGATGAGAGCGATAGAAAAAGGTGAAATTGTAGCGATTTTTCCACAAGGCGGTATTCATTGCGAAGAAACGCCAAGAGAAGTGATTAAACCAGGCGTGATGCGGTTGAGTAAATTAACTGATTGCCATATTCTTCCGGTACGAGTCTCCGGGGTTGCAGCACCAGGCTCAATGGTTAGCTGTTTTTTTTTAAGGGGAGATGTTGAATTTACCGTCCATCCACTTTTATCACCAGAAGAGGTTCAAAAGCAGAGTTTTAGGAAAGAAATGTCGAGCTGGTTGTTAGGGAAAACTGAAAGTATTGAGTGTTACGATGAAGATGAACCGGACAAATAAATATTGATAGACTTAGATCACTCCATATCACTGAAATCGAATAAACCAGAATTCGTATAATTAGAGCAAAGCATTTAGCGAAAGAAATGAAGTAAGATAATTGTTCTAAATAATTTTTAAGAAAATAAAATTAAGTAAATAAAACTGAGTAAACAAAATTGCAGCAGTTATTCTTAACAATCAATAAGTCGAATTTGTCAGGTCTTATACTGTGTGGAGGAGCTGCTAGGCGACTAGGCGGTGAAGACAAAGGATTAATGAAGGCAAGAGGGGGGCCGAACAAAGCTTTTCAAAACAAACCGCTGATTGAACATCAAATTGCTTTTTTAAGACCTCAAGTATCAGCTATTTCGATATCGGCTAATCGTAATTTACCAATATACCAGTCGTATGGATACCCAGTAAACCAAGACGCAACGGGCGTTCAATTTGATGGGCCACTACAAGGCATATTGAAAGGGCTGAGTGAATGTCAAACGGATTGGCTTTATGTTCAACCAATTGATACGCCTAATTTGCCAACTGATACAATCGAGCAAATGATCAAAGAAGTTGAATTAAGTCATAAACAAGCGTTTTATCTTGTGACCAATGAAAGAGCGCATTATTTGAATCTTTTACTTCATGTATCTTGCTTGAAGTCCTTAGAAAATTTTGTCAATAGAGGCGAGAAGAGAGTGAAAACTTATCTTGAAGAAATTAAAGCGCAAACAATTAATCTTGGATGGAATGAGAATATATTCAGAAATTTAAATGAACCTGAGGATTACCAACTCTCATCAAAGTCTATACCTGATTGAAGTTCGAAACCCTGCAGACTTAGTAAGAGTACGCCGTATCGCTTTGGCTACACAAGGATTACTTCAGACAAAGCCTTTTGGAAGTGGGTTAGTTGCGCGCGAAAAGCGATTATTCATCTTGGCTATGTTCAGCTCGATATTATTTCTGTGGTAGAGCGAGCACATCATCACGTTTTTCAAGCTAGAGTTCCCAAGTTCTCTCCAGCTATGACCAATCAAATGTTGCTCGACGGCGATATATTTGAGTATTGGGCACATGCGGCAGCTGTTTTACCCATAGCAGATTTTCGTTTTTCTTTACCTTATTCAGAGTCGTAATTCAAGTCATCTGTTAACCGCTTGATCAACACTTAGGTCTTTTTATTTCCAGCGAGATTAGCATTCCAATTAGATACCGGAATACCAATAAAAACACCAAATATCACAATCAACAGAGCAAAATTATAGCAAACTAATTTTGCTCTTTGACGTGTTTGTGACACTACGTAAGATCATAGAAATACCTAATTTATTATTACCTTTATCAATTGTAGATAATTGACTTCTATTAAGATTACATATCAAATATAATGGAGGTAATTATGTCTGTTTATTGAGTATTATTTATTATAAAAAATAAAGGTACTTATTTTTGTGAACCATTATTTTCATGCCAGTTGATTTAATTTTAAAAAATGTTGAACAATGATTGCTTGGTCATTATAATGACCTTTTTTTGTAAATAATTAAGTATAGTTTATTATAATGACTAATAAAATTGAAGCTGTTGGCGATAACTTGAAAAAATCACGTAAAAAAACGTATCCAAAAGATACGATTGCCGCATTTGCTATTCGATGTGAAATTGGTCTATCCACTTATAAAAAGATGGAAGCTGGCGACCTTTCTGTTGGACTCAATTATTATTACATGGCGGCGGTACTTCTTGGTCATACATCTGGATTTGACGATCTATTTAAAGAACAAGATGATTGGTTTAATGACTAGACGAGTAAAATAATATTTAGTCACGATTAATTCACCAAACTTAGGGGTAGTTACTTGTGGCGACTTAGTTATTTGAGAACTCAATGGTAACATTGACGGCATTAGTTTTAGCTATTCTCCTGAATATTTATCTGATCCAAAGAGTTTTTAAATTGATCCTATAGCTTTGCCACTGAATTCAACGGCATACCAATATAGTGTGAACAATAAAAATTTGCCTGAATTTTTGGATGATTATTTACCAGATGATTGAGGGAGACGCGTACTGACAAGAGCCGCAACGGTTAGTGAAAAAATTGATTTCAATGCTCACAGTATTATTGATATTTTATCTTTGCTAAGTAAAAGTAATATTGGCGCTTTATCTATTGATGAAGTTGGCGTGAAGCCTAGTTTCGATCTAGGTCTTAAAATATCTGAGCTTATTGATGCCGGGAATGCCGCGCAATTAGTTATCGAACCTAATACGAGTATCAATCTTGAAATCGCAAAACTCATTCATTTATGGAGTGTTGGTTCTGGAGCTGCAGGTGGTGCTAGGCTAAAAAGTCTTGTTCATAAAAATGATAAAGGGTTTATTGCTAAATATAATAAATCAAGTGATGTTTTTATTCATATTTTTCTTGTTTGTGCTTTTTGGTTATTACGAAATTATTTCAAACCTAGAATTTGAGATTTAACAATAAAAAAGGAGAAGTCATATCCCATGTTGACTCCGTTTTTAGAGTAGAATTAAATGCATATGGCGAATCAATACTGATCTTAGTAGGGCGTTAGTAGTTCTTGATAATAAAGTTGAACTTATGTATAACTTCCGCCTCTAATTTGACGGTTTAACTTTCAAAGTAACACCATGAGTCGATTATTATTTTCTATATTATTTATCTATTATATCAATAGGATGCAGTAATAAGCAGTTATATCAAGCTGGCCAAGACTACCAAAATAGCAAATACCTTGAGCTGGTAACATCTGAACCACAATATAGAGAGTGTATAAACTCGGACAAAAATTTCACGAGGTATATGATAAAGAGAGTAAATTAACTAATAAAAAGAAGACTGATATCAAATAATAAATTACTTAAATTAAATGAGAGATAATCATCACTTCTTTCTTTTAATATCTACTTCTAAAAATACTTCGATACCTTGCGTTAGAGACGTATCGAGAATAATTCCTTTTTTACTCGGTCGAGTAGAACATTCAGATTTTAATTTGTTTAAGTTAATTTTTAGTTTCAAATTATTAGAAGAGTCAAAATCAAATGAATCATTTTCAGCAGCCATTATTGAGTAATCTAATCGCTGTTGATTAGGAACAATAAAGGAATCTATTAGCTTCCCGCCATTAATTAATGAACTCGCTTCTTTTTCAGAAACTCTAAACCTTATGCTGTTATCTTGGATTCGAATGTACATGCCGTATCTTCTTTATATTTTATAAAGCTTAAATTCAGGAAGGATAAAAACCGATTAAATCATCCTTTTTCCAAGAGTGTTCGTCTTCATTTAAAACGGCCCAACCATTAGCATTGAGTAATGGTTGAATTTTAAAAGATTCTTGACCGTCTAATATGTTAATTCTTTGGCTACCTAATTCATCAATGTATGCGTTGGCTTTTTGAATGCCAACAAAAGAATGCTTCTTTGAGTGAGAATGATTTATTTTTGCTTTTAATGGCTTTTCAGGTGTTATGTTCAGCATCTTTCTTAAACACTGCATAACAAAAAACCTTAAGCCAATATTGGCAGAAATAGGATTTCCAGGTAAACCAAAATAAAGTGTACCATTGGGGAATTTTGCAAATAAAATAGGTTTCCCTGGTCGTATTTTCGTTTTGTGAAATATGATTTTACCGCCCAATTTTTTAATCGTTGAGGGGATGAAGTCAAAGTCACCCATTGAAACCGCGCCTGTAGATATAATGACATTTGTATTTGATTCTAGTTCTTGAGTTAATGATTTTTCAAACTCTTCTACTTGATCTAAATTAGTGCCGGCATTAAATACATTAACTGGTTTATTTTTTAAATAAGATAATAAGTAAGGTTTATTCGAGTTTCTGATTTGACCTGGTTTTAACTCAATATAAGCATTGTCGACTAATTCTTTACCTGTCGAAAATAATGCGATATTTGGTTTTTGATAAACTTTCACTTCAGCAATGCCTAAAGCTGCAAAAGCCATAATATGGTTTTCGTTAATAACTTCAGACTGCTCTGCAATGATAGAGTTCTTTATAAAGTCTTGACCGATGGTTCGGATATGAGCGCCTTTTATGGGGCTATAAAAACAATCAACTTGGTCACCATTAAGGCAAGTATTTTCAACAGGTATAATCGAGTCATAACCATTGGGAACTGCTGCTCCGGTCATTATTTTATAGGTTGTTTTATTTAGTGAGCTACTGGGTGATTTAGTTTGATTTAGCTGGGTTTCAATTAAATCACCCGCAGCTGAAATTCCGACAACTTTCAATTTTATAGGTGATGATTCATCAGCATTACCAAGATCAGCCGCTCGAACCGCGTAACCATCCATTGCCGAGTTATTAAATGAGGGCACAGCACACGGCGCGATAATATTTGAACTCAATACTCTGCCTACGCTATTAGCAATTTCTATTGATTCAGATTGTAATGATTCGGTGTGTTTGGAGACTAAATCAAGCGCATTTTTGAAGCTAATCATGAAATTTTTGGATGTTTGATTTTGGAGTTCACTCATAAGTTTATTATCAATAGATTATTTGTAACTATTCAGCAAAATCGAAAGCCCTGAAAGTTACAATGATCTTGAAGGTAGAACTAAATTTTTCGATTTTTAGCCGAGTAGTTACGATTGTTTTTTAGTAAAATAGCCTTTAAAGCATAAGTGATTGTAAATGATCCGCTTTTATATTCCTAATTATTAAAACGCCTTGATTTAAGCGATTTATTTATTATAATGGCATCGGTTAAAAACTGACCAAAAGTATTCTTTTAATTATTTAAAACAACCACATAAACCATTAACTAAAGCACTAGATTTGCGTTCTAGCCAGCTGAGGAAAATACAATGTCTCATGAGACTTCTTATATCGTCTGTGCGCTCTATAAATTTGTAGCGCTTAAAAACTATCAATCACTACAAACACCATTGCTTGAGGTTATGAAATCGCAAGATGTCTGTGGCACATTGCTATTGGCACAAGAGGGGATCAACGGAACCGTTGCCGGTTCTCGCAGTTCCCTCGATAATTTAATCAAGTGGCTTGAAAATCAGCAGGGATTAAACTCACTAGTTACTAAAGAGTCCATTACCACAGATAAACCATTTAAACGCACAAAAGTTAAACTCAAAAAAGAGATTGTGACAATGGGCGTAGAGGGGATCGACCCCAGAAAAGTGGTGGGAACTTATGTAGAAGCAAAAGACTGGAATGCATTGATTACTGATCCAAATGTTCTTCTAGTTGATACCAGAAATGATTACGAATATGCGGTTGGAACATTTGAAAATGCGGTTAATCCGAATAC
>JBLIBL010000077.1:0-16322 GCA_047633355.1 Polaribacter sp. | reverse complement strand
CGCCGAATTTTTTGGAACGCTTGTTCTCGAGAACTATATGGCGTTGCTTTTCTTTTTTCAATGATCGGCACAATGCCTTTTGTATAATGATCTCCAACGCTTTTGGTAAATGCAAAAGCAGTTTCAAAATCGGGTGTATTTAAGTCATCAAAAAATAAACCGCCAATCCCTCTCGCTTCATTTCGATGCTTGATATGAAAATAATCATCACACCATTTTTTATATTTTGGGTAAGCTTCATTACCTAACGGCTTGCATGCATTCTTAGATATTTGATGCCAATGTTCACAATCTTCTTGAAAACCATAATAAGGTGTTAAATCAAACCCGCCACCAAACCACCAAACGGGGTCCGCGCCTTCTTTTTCAGCAATAAAAAACCTTACATTCATATGCGAAGTAGGGACATAGGGGTTATGTGGATGAATTACTAGAGAAACACCCATCGCCTGAAAACTTCGTCCAGCGAGTTCCGGTCTATTCGCCGTTGCTGACGCAGGCATTGAGTCGCCAAAAACATGTGAGAAATTAACGCCACCTTTTTCTATCACTTCACCATCAACGAGAACACGTGTTCTTCCACCGCCACCTTGTTCTCTATCCCATTCATCGGTAATGAATTTTCCTTTGCCATCAACATTTTCTAAAGTTTTACAAATATCATTTTGCAAATGAAGAAGGAAGGTTTTGATTTTTTCTATTTGAGGCATGATTAAATATTACAGTTGTTGGTGTTGTAGGAGGCGATGAGGTCGGAGTCATTTTTTAAGATAAAAATGATTCCGACCTCTTTTTTATAGATCCAAACTAATAAATCTATTTTGGCTTTTGATCACTTAAAAGACAAAATGCTTTTAAAACACTTTGACGAGATATCATGCCAACTAATACGTCTTTATCTAGTACCGGATACATACGCACACCGTCTTTCAGAAATCGCTCAGCAACATCAGTGATATTATCGGTTGGATGAACGGTATTCACTTCTTTAGTCATTCGATCTTTAACTAAATCACCGTAATCTTGATTATAAACAGCACTTAATACGGTGTGTAGACAATCTTTTTCGGACAAAAAACCAATTAATCGATTATGGTCATCTAATACAGGTGCGCCACTAAGACGGTATTCTTGGAATGTGTGCGCCGCTTCAACAATGTCTTGTTCGGGCTTTAAAGTAATCATGGCCGATGCCATATAGTCTTTTACAATTAAAGAATTTAGCATGTAATCTCCTATTTTAATTTCATTTTTTATTCTTAATTACAGGTTTATTTAAACTAAAGATTTGTTTTAACCACATCTGCAAGTTGATTAGCCAAGCGTTCAACTTGAGCGCCATTTTCACCTTCTATCATTACTCGAATTAATGGTTCTGTACCGGATGCTCTTAATAGTACTCTTCCGCTATCAGCCAACTCGCTTTCTACTTCTTTTACCGCTGCTACCACTTTCCGATTTTTCATCGGGTCTTGGCGTTTTGATACTCTTACATTGATCATGGTTTGAGGATATTTGGTCATACCACCTCTTAATTCAGCCAAAGATTTTTTCTCATTTGCCATGACAACTAGTACTTGAAGTGCTGCAATGATGCCGTCGCCTGTTGTATTTTTATCCAAACAAATCAAGTGCCCAGAAGATTCACCACCAAAGTTCCAATTATTTTTATTGAGTAACTCCAATACGTAACGATCGCCAACATTTGCCCTCAAAAAATCAATACCATCAGCTTTAAGCGCTTTTTCCAAACCGAGGTTCGACATGAGAGTACCAACTACGCCAGAATTGTTTAGTCGACCGGCTTTTTGCGCACCTTTCGCTATGATGTAAAGTAATTCATCACCATCTACAATTTCTCCATTATTATCCACCATAATCAAGCGGTCAGCATCGCCATCCAACGCTATTCCTAGATCCGCGCCATTGCTAACAACCAATTTAGCTAACGCATCGGTATCCGTTGCACCACAAGATTCGTTAATATTTAAGCCATCGGGGTTATTAAAAATAGCTTGAACGTTTGCTCCCAACTCTCTGAATACTTTTGGCGCGATTGAATAAGCCGCTCCATTGGCGCAATCAACAACGATTCTTAGGCCATCCAGTGTATGGTTTGTTGGAATACTTGCTTTACAAAATTCAATATAACGACCGGCGGCTGTTGATACTCGCCTTGCCTTGCCGAGCTTTTCAGATGAAACCGTTGTCATTTCTTTATCTAGATAACTCTCAATTTTACGCTCGACTTTGTCATCTAACTTTGTTCCTTCTGCGGAAAAAAACTTAATACCATTGTCATAATAAGAATTATGTGACGCAGAAATAACAATTCCTGCGGCAGCTCGAAAGGTCCGTGTTAAATAAGCGATACCGGGCGTTGGCATTGGTCCTAATAGTTGTACATTCATGCCTGCTGCTGCTATTCCGGCCTCTAATGCTGACTCAAACATATAACCTGAAATACGGGTATCTTTACCAATAACGATTCTATCTCGAGTGGCTGAGCCTAATACTTTTCCGGCAGCCCAGCCTAACTTCATTACAAATTCGGGTGTAATTGGGTACTCTCCGACCTTTCCACGAATACCGTCTGTACCAAAGTATTTTTTTGACATTTAGTTTCCTTATCTTTTTCGTTTATTCTAGCGCCTTCAAGGCCAAATATACCTGACGTACGTCATGAGTCTCTGCAACATCATGTACTCTAACAATTTTTGCACCTTTTTGCATGGCAAATAATGCCACAGCTAAACTAGAACTTAGCCTCTCATTGACTTTTTTGCCAGTAATTTCTCCTAACATCGATTTTCTCGAAAGTCCCGCTAATATGGGAACGTCTAATTCAGTCAATTTATCTAGTTCTTTTAATAATGTTAAGTTATGCGCTAATGTTTTCCCAAAGCCAAAGCCAGGGTCGATGGAAATAAGCTGTTTATTGATGCCAGCTTTTTCGCACTGAGTTATTCGGGTTTTTAAAAACTGAATAACTTCCAAAGTGACATTGTTATAGTTTGGTGTATTTTGCATACTGCGAGGCGCGCCCTGCATGTGCATTAAACAAACGGGAACTTGTAATTTTGCAGCCATTTTAAGTGCTTTGGGTTCTTGTAATGCCCTAACATCGTTGATCATTTGTGCACCTGCAGCAACAGCGGCTTGCATGACCTCTGGTTTGCTGGTATCAATTGATATAGGTTTTTTAAATTGAGTAATCGCTTGAATAATTGGTATGACTCTCTCAATTTCTTCTTCAAAACAGACATCTTTAGCGCCTGGGCGTGTAGACTCCCCGCCAATATCCAAAATATCAGCGCCAGCTGCTACCATATTTTCCGCTCTTTCTATGGCTCCCTTCAGGGAATTATATTGACTACCATCAGAGAAGGAATCTGGCGTTATATTAATAATTCCCATAATTAATGGTGCTTGGGATTGATTAGGGTAGATTAAATGCAAAGCTTTCATTTCTCTCGGTTGTTTCCTTTTAATTATAACTCTTAACTATCGACGCTTAACTATTATCTAATCTGAAGATTAAAGGTATAATTACTACCTTAACGCTAAATCATAAACGAAAATAAAATATTTAGGTCTTTCGATGTCTCAAACTTCATCTGATACAACCCATTTTGGCTTTAAAGACGTTCCATTGCAAAAAAAACAAGGATTAGTGGCTGAAGTCTTTGATTCTGTGGCAATTAAATACGATTTAATGAATGATTTAATGTCGGCCGGTGTTCACAGGCTTTGGAAGCGTTATACGATAGAAAAAAGTGGGGTACGAAAAGGTTCAAAAGTGCTTGATTTAGCCGGTGGAACAGGCGATTTAGCTGCTTTATTTTCACCGATTGTTGGAGATTATGGGCAAGTTGTATTAGCCGATATTAATGATTCAATGTTAAAAGTGGGCAGAGACCGAATGATTGATAAAGGTTTTATCAATAATATATCATTCGCTCAGGTTAATGCCGAGGCTTTACCTTTCAAAGAAAACCATTTTGACTGCATTACTATCGCTTTTGGCCTGCGTAATGTAACGCATAAGCAAAAAGCACTCGCATCAATGTATCGTGTATTAAAGCCAGGCGGCAGACTCATGGTTTTGGAATTCTCTAAACCAACCAATGAGATGTTTAGTAAAGTTTATGATAGTTATTCGTTTAATTTATTGCCAAAAATTGGAAAATTAATTACAGGAGATGAAGATAGTTATCGCTATTTGGCTGAGTCTATTCGTATGCATCCAGGGCAAGAAGAGCTAAAATCAATGTTTGAATTAGCAGGGTTTGAAGACTGTGTTTATCATAATCTGACGGGAGGTGTTGTTGCCCTCCATGTTGGTCATAAATATTGATTTACCTTGCTTGTTTTAATCAATCTTATTTTTATGAGTACAAAAATGTGAACCCTAGCGTATGAGCCTAAACCAAGTAACAGCCAAAGCCATTGAGAAATTAGTTAATAAGCTACTCAGTTTAGACGCAGAAGCGGCTAAGCAAATCAAACCTTTAGAAAGCAAGTCTATATTAATTCAATTGGAGGATTGGCAGCTCAACTATTTATTTTGTTTTAAAAACGCTAGTGTTGAAGTTTCACATCCTAGCAACGAAGAAGCTGTAACTGAAAATAAGCAATCAAACGAGCAAGTCAATCAACCATCCGCTACCATTACAGGCAAACTTTCTGCATTTATTGCCGCAGCATTAGCGGAGCAAAGTGGCGATGCTGTTTTTCAGGGAGACTTGCATTTTAGCGGCGATATTAATACGGCTAAACAATTTCAACAACTAGCCTCAAAACTAGAGATAGATTGGCAAGAACCGTTCGCAAAAATATTTGGTGACTTTTTAGGTCATACAATAACTAGTGGACTTAGTTTATTTGGCAACTGGGCAAACCAAGTAAAAAATAGCCTACAACAAGATATAAGTGAATACGTACAAGAAGAAGCTAAAATAACACCTAGTGATTCTGAGCAACAAATGTTTTTTGATGAGGTTGACTTAGTTAGAAGTCAAGCTGATCGTTTGTTGGCAAAGGTCGAAAAAATGATTGAGGCTAAGCTATTGAACAGTGGAAACAAATAACTCGATGAAGAATTTGTTTATATTAAAGAGAGCATTTGTTATTAACCGAGTGTTTGTTAAATATGGTTTAGATGAACTTTTGGCGCCCACACCGTTATCTAAATATATTTGGTTGTTTAAGCTTTTTGCGATTAGCCGAACAAAAAATAAAGATGAAACACGAGGTTTAAGGCTTAACAAAGCACTAACCGAATTAGGACCCATTTTTGTAAAGTTGGGTCAGATGCTTTCTACTCGTCGCGACCTTTTAGATGGCGATTTAGCTGAGTCTCTGGCGGAACTACAAGATAATGTTGAACCCTTTTCTAGCAAAGAAGCTATAGCGGTTATTGAATCTCAGCTTGGCCAGTCAGTCGATTCAATATTTGAGACTTTTGATGAACAACCCTTAGCCTCGGCATCGGTGGCACAAGTTCATTCAGCTCAATTAAGAATTAATGATAATGATAATGATAATGATAATGATAATTATAATAATGAGGTTGAAATGGTTGATGTGGTTGTTAAAATCATTCGCCCAGGTATTCGAAAAAAAATAGATGCTGACCTCAAGTTATTAAAATTACTTGCCGAATGGTTTGAGAAAAATTCAGAGATTGGCAGACGCATTCACCCAGTACAGATCCTTAACGATTATCAAACATCACTTTATAATGAATTAGACCTTCAAATTGAAGCCGCGAATACAGCGCAACTTAAAAGAAATTTCGAACAAAAAACACAAAATGATAATGATTCTAATTCTTGTATTTCAGACAAACTTTATGTGCCAAATATCTACTGGGAACTGACTCGTGAGAGAGTGATGGTTCAGGAAAAAATTCAAGGTGATTCAATTTATCCAATTGGTAAAATTGAAACTTTGAGAGAGCTAGGAGTCAATATGAAAAATTTAGCTCATACTGGCGTTGAAATTTTCTTTACTCAGGTATTTAGAGACAGCTATTTCCATGCTGATATGCACCCGGGTAATATTTTTGTTGATATTATAGATCTTGATAATCCAACTTATGTTGCCATCGATTGTGGAATTATGGGAACGTTGAATGAATCAGATAAACGTTACTTAGCGCAAAATTTCGTCGCATTCTTTAACCGAGATTACCGAAAAATTGCTGAGTTGCATGTTCAATCAGGTTGGGTTGCAAAAGACATATCGATAGAAGAATTTGAATCCGCTATTCGTGTGGCATGCGAGCCCATTTTTGGAAAGTCACTAGAAGAAATATCATTTGGCCATTTTTTGATACAACTGTTTCAAACAGCAAGACGTTTTGAAATGGAAGTTCAACCACAGTTAGTTTTATTGCAAAAAACATTACTTTATATTGAGGGATTAGGAAGACAGCTGTACCCTCAATTGGATTTATGGGAAACCGCACAACCATTTCTGAAAACATGGCTTGCTGAAACCTATGGTGTTAAAGCCATTTTTAATAAACTTAAAGAAAAAATGCCTCACTGGATCCAAGAATTACCTGAAATGCCAGATAAAATAAGCGCTTTGTTAAATGTAAATCAAGGGCAATCTACGCAACAACAAAACTTAATTGACTCAATTGATGATCTGAAATCATCTCAAGCGAGAACGGGAAGTAAGGTTAGATGGGCAATTGTTGGATTAAGTTTGATGATTCTTGCCGTTTTACCTGAAAATCAAATGATTATTGATTTTATTTGGATTAAAGAAGTATTAGTTGGCTTATCTGTGGTCAGTTTTTTGTTATCATTCAAATAATTGATACTGATAACCTTCTATTGAGTAACGTTAATGAACACCTGTTTATTTTGTAAAATCGAAAAAGGTGAAATTCCTTCTAACAAAATTTATGAAGATGAAGATATCATCGTTTTTAAAGATATTGCACCAAAAGCTGATGTTCATTTGTTAGTGGTTCCTCGTAATCATATCGTCGGATTAAATGATTTGTTACCAGAAGATCAGGCTTTAATGGGTAAAATGATGCTATTGTTACCAAAACTTGCAATGGAACAGGGACTTGAAAATGGATTTAGAACCATTATTAATACTGGTAAAGGCGGCGGACAAGAAGTTTTTCATCTGCATATCCATTTGTTAGGGAATACAACTAGCAAAGCCTTACCGTTTGTTTAAACCTATACCTCCTGCTTGACTGGGAAGCTATAAAAAACATTGATAGCTCAAATATAAACGAGAGAGAATAATTATGATCAGTATGCCAAGCTTAATAATCATCTTAGTGATTGTTATTTTATTATTCGGAACAAAGCGTCTTAAATCAATTGGTAGCGATTTAGGTGGCGCATTAAAAGGATTTAAAAAGGCAATAAAAGATAGTGATGAAGTAGCTAAAGACAATAGTAATTCTGAGACAGACTCAAAAATCATTGAAGGTGAAGTGGTAAAAGAGTCGTCAGAAAAAAACTCAGAAGCTAATAAAGAAACCACTAAATAAGAATAGGATCTCCAACAAATGTTTGATATGGGATTCTTAGAGCTCTTTTTAATCGGTATTATTGCGCTTATCGTTTTGGGGCCCGAACGCTTGCCCAAAGCCGCCCGAACGGTTGGTTTGTGGGTTGCAAAAGCTAAGCAGGGCTTTGAATCCGTTAAAACTGAAATTGATAGAGAGCTTAAAGTTCAAGAGTTACAGCAACAGATTAAAGAACAAAAAGAACAGCTTGCAGAAGATTCAGGATTTAGTGATTTAAAAGAAAGCATCAAAGAGTCAGGAAGTTCTTTAGAACAAAACGGCAATTCCATTTTTAATGAATCAACTTCTATTTCAAGTCAAATAATGGATTCCGCTAAAGATATTTCCAGTGCAAATACATTTGTTGATAGTCAAATTAACGACCATGGAAAAATAAGCTCAGAAGAAGACAAAAAACATGACTGAGCGAGAAGAGCCTATAGAGTCAGTAAATACTTCGGATATGCCATTAATTTCTCATTTGTTGGAGTTAAGGGATAGGCTCCTTCGTATGGTGATTTCTGTTTTTATTATATTTGCGGGGTTAATTTATTGGGCAAATGATATTTACCTCATTTTATCAGCACCTTTGATGGCACACCTACCCGAACAATCGAGCATGATTGCTACAGACATCATCTCGCCATTTTTAACACCATTTAAAATGACTGCCGTATTATCTGTATTCGCAGCCATGCCTTATATTTTGCACCAAGCATGGGGCTTTATTTCACCGGGGCTATACCGCCATGAAAAGCATTTTGCTTACCCATTACTATTTTCTAGTATTTTACTTTTTTATGCAGGTCTTGCTTTCGCCTATTTTGTTGTATTTCCATTAGCCTGGGCCTTTTTAACCGCGGCAGGCCCTGAAGGAGTCAAAGTATTACCGGATATCAGTAGTTATTTAAATATTGTTGTTAAAATGTTTTTTGCCTTTGGTGTCGCTTTTGAAATTCCAGTAGCCACTATTCTTATGGTTTGGTCTGGCTTAACAACGGTAGAAAGCCTGAAAGAAAAGAGACCTTATGTTATTGTTGGTGTCTTTGTCGTTGGAATGCTACTTACCCCACCGGATGTTATTTCACAGATCTTACTTGCTGTACCTATGTGGATATTATTTGAACTAGGTTTAATTTTTGCCGTGTTAGGGAAAAAGAAAGCAAGTCAAAATAAACCTAAAAAAGAGTGAAAATATGAAAATTTTATTAACTTTATCGATTACTGTTTTATTTCTATTAAATACGCAAAATACCTGCGCTGATATCAAAACGGAACTGTTAGTCTGTAAAAGCATTGGATTGAGTTCTCATCGTCTAGAATGTTTCGATAATGTTGTGAAGGCTTATGATTCTACTGCATCAGATGCAATAGCTTTAATTGAACAGCCCCAGCCAGAAAAACCGATAGAGATCATTCAAAAACGCGCTGAGTCCATTAAAACTAAGCCGAAAAAAGAGAATACTAGTAATTTTGGAATGGAATTTGCTGACCAAGAAGAGACCGTAAAGTCCTTTCTTGTAGGTGAATTCAAAGGTTGGAAAAAAGGGCTTAAATTACGCCTTAAAAATGGGCAAGTTTGGAAAGTGACAAGTGCTCGTTACGGATACTCTAAAAAATTGGATCCTGCCGTTACCATATCCCGCGGTTCTTTTGGCTCGTTTGACGCTAAAATAGACGGTTTGAATGCTAGGGCAAAAGTCAAACGAATCAAGTAAGCCTTTTAAGTTGTAAATTTATCGGCTGAATATATATATTCTTCTGCTACATTTAATTGACGAAGTAAGGTATTTGTTATTTTTCCTGTCAAAATGACACTGATCTTTGAACTCTATTAATTGAAGTAGGATAGTAAGGCGATGTTATTTAGTAAAAGGCAACGCATAGAAGAATTAGAAAATAAAAATCAGCAACTTTCGAGTCAATTGTCTGACGCTCAACAATTGGTAGAAGCGACTAGACAGTGAGTATAGTCATTAAACCAACAGCTTTCTGAAAGCAACAACGCAAATGATGACACCAAAGCCATGATGTTAATGATGCTTGATTCGGTGCATGGTGTTGAGGAAATAAAAGATGCCGTTGACAATATGGCAGGAAAAATAATGGAAGAAAATAAGGCGATAAGTTGCCTTGTTGCCGTTTTTACTCAGTCAACTAACATTGTAAGTAAGATTGTGAAAACTGTCAGTGAAATTGGTAGTCGAGCTGCAGAAAGTAGTGAAAAAATGAGTTCTCTAAGAGAGGTTTCAGATAGCATTGCAAATTTCGTTAGTGTTATCGCAAATATATCGGATTAAACTAACTTGTTGGCATTAAATGCTGCTATCGAGGCAGCTCGCGCTGGCGACCAAGGGCTTGGATTTGCAGTTGTTGCTGATGAAGTTCGTTTACTTGCACAAAATACCGGTAATGCAACCAGTGAAATCAGTGGTTTAATTGATATAATAGATGGTGACTCCGCTACTGCAGCTAGACAAATAGGTAAACTTTGTGAACACACAGCAGAAATAGCGCAGCAAAATGATGTGCTCGATCAATCATATAAATAAATCCTTAATGCCTCTAATAAAATGAGGTGTGATAGTTGATTCTGCTTTAAATGCCTTTATTCAAACAACAAAACTTGATCACGTGGTCTGGAAATCTGATGTTTATAGTGTCATTTTTAAAACTTCCTCAAAATCGGTTGATGATTTTACAAGACACACTGACTGTCGATTAGGTGAATGGTATTATCAAGGTGATGGTCAAAAATATAAGTCAGCGTTCGGCTTTTTCCGCTCTTGAAGAACCTCATAAGCGGGTTCATGATCACGGGATAGAAGCCATGTTATCGGCTAAAAGTGGTGAGTTACATAATGCTTGATTAGCATTAAAAAAAATGGAAAATGCCAGTTTAGAAGTCTACCGTCATTTAAGTTCGCTTGAAGTATGATAATTTTTAAGGCCGTTTATTAACCTAACACCTCGTACTAAAACATTAGTGTATAATATTAACATGAGCATCATTAAGAGATAGCATGCATGTCATTTGAGGTTTTCCTTATTCCATTATTCAACTTGATTCTTTTGCCTCCGGGTATTAATTTATTACTTGGGCTAGCGGCTTTTATTGCCCGCAAAAAATATAAAAAGATATCGTTTTTAACGGCTATTTTTACAATAGTTACTTTCATAATCTTCAGCCTACCAATCGTTTCAAAACAACTAACCATCAGCCTGCAAACTGATAGCTATCTTACATTAAAACAAATTAAAGCTTTTGAAAATCAAGAAAGAGATGATGTCGCTATTATTGTTTTAGCGGGAGGACGGCGAAGCTCCGCACCTGAATATGGTGATATAGACACGGTTAGCAGAATGACTTTACAAAGATTACAGTATGCAGCTTGGTTACATAGGAAGCTTAAATTTCCAATTTTGTTATCCGGTGGTAGTGTAAAAGGAGAGGCAACCGCTGAAAGTGTTTTAATGAATAAAACTATTTTATCGGCTTTTAACATCCCGCCTAAATGGATAGAAACAGAAAGTAAAAATACCGCTGAAAACGCGAAATTTAGTGCAAAAATATTAAAAGAAAATGCCATTACAGATATTATATTAGTGACACACGCTAGTCACATGCACAGAGCAAAAATTGAATTTGAAAAAACCGGTTTAATGATTATTCCAGCTCCAACCGTTTTTGAAAGTGAAAGCAACTCTTGGCAAGATTATTTACCGTCTGCAAAAGCTCTATATGAAAGTCATAGTGCGTTACATGAAAAACTAGGGCGTCTTTGGTATTCGGTTCGTTATTGAAATACGTATTTTATATTTTGTTTTTAAAGCGAACTTTATAACTCATCGGATTAATCAGATGATTTTGCAATAGGCGTGATAATCCTCATGCGATCTGCATTGCTACACCATATGTAGTGAAGATTGACTTGATTTATAATATTCTGATAAATTGTTAACTTGGTGAAATTTATGTTCTCTATAAGGGCGATAGTCAAAACATTAGTTCCACTGTTCATTCTGGCGGGATACATTCTTGTCTTTGAACAATTTAAAACAATTGATGTTAAACCTCTAGGAACAACTAACAGTGAGAATGGGTTTAACGCAAAACGGGCTTTTGAAGATTTATCTTATTTACTATTAGATGAAGGAGAAGAAACTGCTCACCCTGTCGACAGCAAGGCAAACTACGGTGTTGCAAGTCGACTAATTTCCACTATGCGGGCTTTAGGTTACCAAGAAGAAATTCAACAGCAAGAGTTTTGTCTTGATCATAACAATGCTTCTGCAAAATGTGCTCGAATTAAAAACATACTATTTAGAGTCAATGGCAGTACTCACTCAGCTAAAAACAATTCTGACGATACAAATAAAGCCATTCTTTTATCCGCACATTATGATTCCGTTAATGTTGCGCCTGGAGCTAGTGATGCAGGAACTGCTGTAGCTACGTTAATCGAAATAGCTCGATTGATGGCAAATCAACAACAAGCTTTAAATGATATTGTATTTTTATTTAATGATGGGGAAGAAGCTGGACTGCTAGGCGCTCGCGCTTTTATGAATTCTCATCCTTATGCTAAAGAAATTAAATGGGTACTAAATTTGGACGCGATTGGAAGTACTGGTCGTAGCTTAATGATTGAATCGGATGAGAATAATGGGGAGTTGATTGAGTCTTTTTCTAAAGCAACCAGCAAGTCGAACCCGTCACCGCTTGCCAGTTCATTTATATACTTTCTTTGGGAAAATATGCCAAGTGATACAGATATGACTGTATTTAAAGAATATGGATTAAGTGGTTTAAATTTTATCAACTTAGAAGGTTCCGCTCATTACCATACACCTTTAGATAGTTTGGCAAATGTTGATTTAGGTAGTCTACAAGAACATGGCAATCATTTATGGGCATTAGTAGATATTCTCAAAAATAAATCAATGATTGAAAACAGTTTTGTTGATAAGCAGGTATATCAAGATGTTATTGGTTATGGAATAATTCATTGGAATCAAGCTATAGGCGTAATCACTTCTTTAGTTACGTTATTTTTGTTTTTAATAATGTTATATTTATTCAAAAATGATATTTATCGATTTTGGAATTCACTTATTTCGACGATAGTTACTTTGGTCTTTATATTGGGTGTGTCGATAGTAACTGTGGTCATTCTAAAGAAAGGAATTCAGTTAGTTAGCTTTCAATTAAGTGGATCGTCTGAGCCTTGGTTTCAACAATTTCTACCCATGCAGTTATTTCTGATCCTCGGTGTTTTTTTAGTTGCTACGGTTTGTTTTGAGTTTCTAAAAAATACAATTTGTTATCCGATTCTAACTGTTTTATTACCCCTAACTCTGAGTATAATCGCTGTGTTATCAGCAATTTTTGAACCGAAACTTTCAGGTATGTTCATTATTGTATCTGTTCTGTCGCAGATCGTTTTGATTCCGATTTTTATAACTAGGTATAGAAATAGTTTTATATCAGAAAGAATTAGCTACCGTGTAACTGGGATTATATTAACTTCAATTTCAATGCTTGTGTTTGCACCAAATATATATCTACTGGAAGTCATGATGACTTTTTATTGGACGCCGATCATTGGCTTTTTTATAGCGATCACTTTCATCAACGGAGCATTAGTAGCTTTTTCTGGAAACCAAGATAATAGTCTATCGGCAAAAGGAAATAGGTCTCTAATTAATTATTTCAAGCAACTTGAATTTAAGTCATTAGATAAAATAATAATCGCTATTCTTTTTGTCGGCTGTACTTTTTTTGTGTTGGTGAGTCCAATCTATACACCTGAAACACCTAACACCCTTAATTTAGAATATTTACAACTGGATTCAAAAGGGAAATCAAAATCTAGTCAACAACAAGCTTATATTTTAGCTGGAAGTAAAATGGAGAAGTTAAATGCTGAATTAATATCTTCGTTTAACAACATGCATGAATTTAAAATATCAAGCATAAAGCCTTGGTCTACGAGGAAATACATAAATGCTTCAATTGAATCTTTAGATATACAACCGATATCATTCAATATACTTTCAGATACCATGCTGAGTGAGTCAAGAAAAATCAAGATTCAACTTGATGCAAATAATGTTCTTATAAATGATCTAAAATTATTTTTTCCATTGAGTTCCAAGCTGAAGTCAATCGACACAGGCTCTAATTTTATCAATTATGAGGATGATGATTTGGAAAATCGAAAGAATTATGGTTTTCATTGTGTAGGTATGAGTTGTGCTAATATAACTTTAGATATAGAAGTGGAAAAACAATCTCAGTTTATTTTGTCACTCGTAGAAACTAGAAAAGGTCTACCTATAGAACTAGATAATATTGCATTATTAAAAGGTGATGATTTAGTTGAAAAAGGAAAAGGCGACAGGATAATGATCCGTCAGGGTATTGACTTCAATTAATATCTGTAGAGTGGGCAATTTTTCCTTGCCCACCGTAATTATAACGGAAAACCCTATTTTTTAACCCAACCTTTTCCTTGAGGTTTTACATAATTTCCTTTAGCTGTTTTAGACATGGCTTTCTTTCCACCAACTTTTGCAACTTCAGATAATGCTATTTTTTTACTTTTAGCAATATTCTGATATCTGGTCTTGCGTTTTTTATTAACCGAAGCAACTAGTTGTTTTATATCGCTAGGAGCAGATTTAACAAAGCCGATATAGCCGCTTGCTTGTTCGCCTATAATACCAGATTTTTTTGCGCTTGAGAGATCCGCAGCATATGCTTGAAAGCTGAATACTGAAAAGAGAATAATGCTAGTAACTATTAATAATTTATTGAGTAACGTTTTCATCGTAGTTTCCTTTTGTAAATTTTTTTTTGTTCAAATAAATCGAGGATGAGAGTGCGTTAGAATAAACCTTCGTCATCTTCAAACATTTCTTCAACTTCTTTTTCAACGATTATTCTTATTTCGTGTTTAATAGTCACGTGCATATCAATTTTAATTGGCTCTTTCGACGCTTCTATTCTGACTGTTGGATTACAACCGTATAGAATAAATAGACTGGAAAGAATAAATAGTTTTTTAATCATTTTAAGCTCCTTTGTTTCTGATGTTATTGTCCAGATGGTATTGGTTTATAAACGAGTTTAACTGAATAGTTCCTGAATTATTAGGTTTCTTAAAAGGTCTATTGAGTTATTTGATTCATTTTCGCTCTTTCCATGATGGACTTCTCAAAATCGCCTGTCAAAAAGACCGATTGGAATACATCTGACAGTTCTCCATTGAGATTCAGACTAAAGTCTATCGGATAGCCATCGTACAAGCTCGGATTTGAACCTAACAGATGTAATTTAACTTTATAATCGCCTTTTTTATTGTAGTTTATCGTACCATTTAATTTTTCGTAATGAAAATTTTGCAACGCATGTAAAGCAATATTAGCCTCAACAGCAATCTGAGTTTGGCCCGAATCATATTTAATAATGCCAGGTTTGTTGGACGCAAAACTTCCATTTTTTACTGTGTGATTTTTATTTTGTTGCTCAATTGGAAGATGTATATCCATATCCCCATCGGCATACAAACCTTTCATATCTAAAAAGAAAATTAGTTCAGTTAAGTCGATATTTTTTAAATCGATTGAATATGGTTTGAGTGTACCGTTTTCAATGATGATAGATTTCGATTGAATCTCACCATTCCATATGTTCGCCTTCAAGTTATTGATTGAAATATTGGGTCTTTCATTGTTTTCATTGTTAGGCTTGTGTAAATTTGTAGTAGATTGATTCTCTTTAACGTTAGCAACCATTGAGATATTAGATAATAAAAGACCACTAGCAAAAGTCACTTCCCTGACATTTAGTTCAGCAGATAGATTTAAAGGATCAATAGAACTGATGTTTTGATTATAATTTAAACCAATCAGAAAAATGCTATTAATGTCGATATCAAAATGATTTAATACCAAATTACTTTTGAGATTTAGTTCGTCGTCAATTTTTAGTTTATTGGTATGTTCGATAGTGCCTTTATTTATTGATAAGGAATACTCGTTTTTCGAATCAATTTTTGATAGAAAAGATGTCGCCAATTGGTTAACTAATTCACTTTGAGTTTTTGAGTTCGTCACCTCTAAACTATAGGTATTATCTATTGAAAAGATATCTTTATTAGTTAACTGGATTGATGCAAACCGACGTTCAGATATATCAATACTTCCATTTGCAGTCAATTTATTGTCAATAACAGATGCTTTTGAGTTAAAAGTGAAATCTGAGAGATCAAGCTTAGAGGTGATTAAATCAGTTCCTTCAATGAGCAACTCTAAGTTAGATGAGTGTATTGTTGGTTGTGAATTTTCATTTTTATAGTCTAATGTCGAGGAAATATTATTCCAGTTGAGGGTGGGTTTTAAAGATGCACTAATTTTTTCTGTTTTACAACTGCCAACATTCATAGACGTATTTATCAGAAGATTCGATGATTTAATAGTACCATTCGATTGATAAAGACCACCTTTTTTATCGAATTGAAAGTTTAAATTTAAATTCGACTCATCATCAAAATTTGTTTTCTCTATATCAACCTTCACACCATTTGAATTAATTATTGCATTTATGGATTCTCCAAAAGCTTTTCCTTGAATTGAAAAATTATTGGTAATTGATTCGAATGAGGTGAGAGGAATAGCTTGCTCACTCATTAAACTAATTTTTAATTGTTCAAAATTAAAATTAAAATTAAAATCAAAATCAAAATCTGTTTGACTGCTAACTTTTTTGCCT
>JBLIBL010000076.1:0-16498 GCA_047633355.1 Polaribacter sp. | reverse complement strand
CATTCTATCGAGAAAGTTACTCAATCGCGGGGGGGGTTGGCAGTCTGGGTGACCTAAGAGATAAGATGAGCCGGTTTATTGATTATTTTAACGAACGTCTGGCGAAACCATTCAAATGGACCTATAAGGGTAAGCCTTTGGCGGCCTGATTAAATAACCGCCATATTTACACGGACTTGTGAGCCGGGGTACTAGTCCGAGTACATATGACTTGTAGTCAAGCTATGCCTAGTTATGTGTTACCAAAAAACGTCACAAAAAAGCCCTCTAAACAACGCAAATCGTTGAGGGAAGTCTATTCATCCTATTAAATTAATGCGTGTGTTAAAGAAATTATTAAAATTTTGTAAATAATCTACGTTACTCATCATAGTAAGCTCAACTTTCAGATGACAGAGAGTCATTGAGGCATTTAAAAGTTAGGTCTGAAATTATACCGGTAGAGAGATAATAAAACGGACACCTTGGGGCTTATTATCTTCAATAATTATGTTGCCACCTAATTTTTGTTTAATGAGGTTGTAGACAATATTGAGTCCTAAACCAGATCCGCCAATTCCTCGTTGTGTAGTAAAGAAGGGGTCAAACACTTTGTTTTTAATATTATTAGCTATACCTACACCGTTATCTTCTACAGAAAGTGTAATATGCTTAGGATATTGAGCAATTATTATAGTGATTTCACCTTTTTCGCAATCAGTTAAACCATGCTTTATACAATTCATAATTAGATTGCTTACTATTTGGCTTAATGGCCCAGGGTAGCTGTCAATATCGATCTCATCACCGTAAATATTTATATCAATAGGAAGGTTTTTAAAACTCGGTCGTAAACTGGTGACTAGCATTTCTAAGTGCTGCTTTAAACTAAATACTGTTTTATTATCTGAACTTTGATCTACAGCAATTTGTTTGAAGCTTTGAATTAAGATAGAGGCTCGATTGAGATTTGAAAGAATTATATTGGTGGTTTCCGTTGTTGACTCCATATAGGAAATAAATCCAGATTTGGTTAAATTGCCACTATCATGTTTAAATTTAAACTCTTTTGTATTTTGGTTAAGATGAGAGGCGGCCGTAACTGCTACTCCTAACGGTGTATTTACTTCATGTGATATGCCTGCGACTAAACTACCCAAGGACGCCATTTTTTCTGCTTCAATAAGTTGAGTTTGTGTTTGCTCTAGTTCTGTTAGCGTGTGACTAAGTGCCTGGTTTTGCACATGCAACTCTTGTGTTCTTTGGCTGACCTTAATCTCAAGGTTTTTGTTTTGTTCTTCTAACAAATCATTCATGGCGATATTTTGTAGCGAAGTTACTAGTAAATGACTAATAGACAGGCAGAATGTAAGTTCAGATGATTCAATACACTTATTTGGCTTTTCACTAAGCAATGCGATAAATAAAGGCGTAATATTCTGTTTGCCAAAAGGCATAAAGACTAATGATTTATAATAATTATTATTGGTTAAGCCTTGAACATCTACTATGAGTGTCGGTGAGGAATTATCAGGATTATCAAGTGTTGCTTTGATTTCTTGATTACTTTTAATAAAGGCTGTTATCGGCTCCATTTTAATATCGTTGATATCATAACTGGCCATTAACGTTAATTCAGATTTGTTATTACCACGAAAAATGATACCCGATTGAAATTCTAATTGGCTGACGAGATTTTGTAGCACTTTTTTGAACGTACTCGCTTCATTTCGACTCGTTGCGAGCTCATTTCCTACATGGTTAATTTTAGCTAAATCTGCAATGGTTCGTTTTATTTTATCCGTCATGGAGTTGAAGTTGCTCGCCAATATGCCTATTTCGTCATTGGTACGAATATCTATAACATGACTATAATCACCACGGGCTACGATGTTAGCTGCGTCTGTTAACATATTAAGTGGAACGGTAATGTTTTTCGCTAAATTATCCGTACGCCAATGTACAAGAAGAAGCGTTACTGCACCAATGGCAATTAATACCATTAGAATTTGTTGTAGTGATGCGGTTGCTTGTTTGTTAGCGGTAGCAATCGTTTCTGCTAATTCTGCCGTAGAAAGACCATAACGAATAATGCCAAGTAATTCGTCATCAACGATTACGGGAGCTGTAAACTCGATGACTTGAAGTTGCTGAAAATGGAGGCTCTTAGAGGCGGCTTGTTGCTGTTTGTAAGCCCATAAGTTATTTTTATCAACAATGTGTTTAAAGCTTTTGAAATAGTCATTTACAAAAATGTAGGCCCAGTCATTTTTGTCAATATCTGAGAAGATACCATAAACAATATCATTGCTACTCTGTACAGTGTTGGTCACTATTTGTTCAACTGCGCCGAAGGCATTATCTTCAACTAGGCCACCTAAAGCGATACTGTTATTTTGAACAAGTATCATGCCTTTGTTGATTAATGATGATTTGAGACGAGCTTGTGTATCAGCAATAGTAGCGTTGAAGTCTAGAGTGTTTTTGATTATTATCAAAGCGAAAACGAACAGTAGGGCTACTAAATAAGTCACGCCAAGTTTAAGGACCAGTTTCTTTCGTAAGCTTCGAAATTTTTTACCCATTAATTTTTCTCACAGAGTATTTTAAATTTAATATTTGCATTTTAAACTGCTCCTGAACTTTAATTTTTTTACTTTTCGAACGACTCTTTAGGTAGCGTAATGGTAAAAGCAGAGCCTTCATTAATGTTACTTTTAAGGCTTATCTCACCCATTAAGTTATCGTTAACCAGCTTCTTAACAATATAGAGTCCCAAGCCACTTCCTCCCTCTTGCTGCTTAGTTGTAAAATACTTATCAAAGATGTTTTTTTGTTGGTTTTGATTTATGCCTTTTCCATCATCAGACACTTCCAATATGATAGACGATGGACTTTCACTTGCTGTGATTTTGATAGTGCCTTGTTGAACATCGTCAAAGGCATGGATCAATGCATTATTGATTAAATTAATTAATACCTGAGATAAGGCACCAGATTCAGTACAAAGCATGATGATTCCAGGGCATTCGGTTTTTAATTGATGCTGGCTCCGCTTAAGTTTAGGGATCAGAATATGTTCTATATCTTCTAAATAAGCGCCTAGTTCAAAGTGGGTTTTATTTTGACTAAATTCACCAACAATAATTTTTTTGAAGCTATTGACTAAATGGATTGCGTGGCCTAAGTTGGAAAGTACTATATCGTAGCTTTCGCCTGATATTTCAATGAAATCGTTAAGAGATCTTTTTGATAACTGATTTTCTTCCATTTTTGTCACTAATTTTCTTCTATGATCAACTAACGTACTGACTGCAGTGTTTATTACACCTAGTGGTGTGGCTACTTCATGAGTTAATTCGCCAACCAATTCACCAATATGATTAAATTGTTCAGATTTTTCTAATTTTTCATCTTTTAATCGCGACATTTTCTCTACTTCAATATTTTGATCCCTCAGAGTAACAATCAATTCGTCTCTTAGGCTTATTAATGCCTGTAATTGTAAATGAGTGGTTACGCGGGCAATGATCTCTTCATGTCGAATAGGTTTGGTAACGTAATCGACACCACCCACATTGTATGCCTCTACCACATCATTGATATTAGCTTTTCCAGTGACAAAAATTACCGGAATTTCTTTTAAGCCACTCAATGACTTTATTCGCCTGCAAGTCTCGTAACCATCGATTCCTGGCATCATAACATCTAATAAAATCAGGGCGGGAAGAAATATAGTGGCTATCTGAATTGCTTGCTCGCCATTGGTGGCAAATGCAATTTCAAAGCCTTCTGATTCAAGCACTTGTGTCAGCAGCTCTAAATTTTCCTGTTTATCATCAACAATAAGAATTTTACTGCCTTTAACCGTGATTAGGTTATTACTCATAACAAATTTCCTCCAAAACATTAACTAAGCCAGGCATATCAAAATCATCAATAAAATGTAGTAGATATTTTATGAGTACTTGCTTGTCTGGCTGTTGTTGAATTACAGCAACCAACAGTTGCTTTATGTGCGATGAACGGTTAACTGCAGCCGACACTTTAATTTCATCTAGCAGACTCTTGGGTAAGGTTAACTGGCTCAGGTCAACAGGTTCCATTTCTTGCGTATTAATATTAATTTTTTTATTATTGATTACATTAAAGCTGTCGGGATAAAATGATTGTAAACAGCAAAAAATTTCAGAAAAAGTGAAGGGTTTAGCAATAAAATGATCGAAGCCAATGCTTAAATAATGCTGAATTTCGTGATTTAAACTAAAGGCTGATACTGCTACACAAGTCAGCGATTCTCGTTGCATTTCACAACGGATGATTTTTATAGCATCATCGCCACGCATAACTGGCATGAGCAGATCCATAAAGACAATATCAAAATCCTGTTCTTTAATCAGGTCTATTGCTTGTAGGCCGTCATTGGCATACATCACATCTATATCACAAGAGGAAAGTAGACATCCTAAGACATCTCTATTATCAGCAATGTCATCAACACATAGGGCACGAAATCGTTGTCCTGTTTTTAGTTTGATTTGTTCTATTTCTTCTGCAGCATCCTGTATATTCTCAGCTTTTCCTTCTAAGATCTCTATAGTGAAGCTGAAGGTAGAACCTTTACCTAGCGTTGACTCCAGTGTTAATTTTCCCTCCATCATTTCTATTTGCTTAAAACTGATCGCAAGACCTAAACCGGTTCCTCCTTTGTCCATACCTGCTGTACCTTGGGTAAAGTAGCTAAATAAAGCTTTTTGCTCTTCTTGAGAGATACCCGGTCCGGTATCTTTGATCTCGAAGGTAAATTTGTGCGGCGCTCCCTGACTTAACGTCAGTGTTATTATCCCACTATCAGTAAATTTAACTGAATTACCAAGTAAATTGATCAAGATTTGGCGAATTTTTCCTTGGTCACCATGAACGAAAATATCCTCGTTGCACTTATTAATGAATGACCAAGTTAGTTTCTTTTGTTCACAGCGAAATTGAAACATTTGCCCGATATCGTTAAGTAAAGAAACTAGTTCAAAATCCATTATGTTGAGCTTACTTGCACCAGCTTCTATTTTAGAAATATCGAGCACGTCGTTAATGATATCCAATAAGTGTTGCCCAGCTTTAATTATTTTATGTATTGTGTTTCTCTGTGGTGAAGAGGTTTCCGGACTTCGTACTAATATCTGGGAAAAACCAAGAATAGCATTCATCGGCGTTCTAATTTCGTGGCTGATGTTTGACAGAAAGTTGCTTTTAGCTTGATTAGCCTGTTCCGCACGTTCACTTGCCTGTTGAAAGTCAGCCGTACGTAGTTTTACTTTATCTTCGAGATCTAAATTTAATTGCGACATAGACTCGCTTAACTCAATGTTATAGGAGGCAATTTCTATGTTGTGAACGAGACTAAATAATAATTTAGTTTCTTCATTCTCTATTAGGTTATTGTAGATGATCAGTAGGTAATTTAACCCTCCATTTTCATTAATACCAATATAGAGCAATGCATATTCATCAATAATAACATTGATGTGTTTGTCAAATTCATTCCGAATGTCACTTATAATATTTTCTGGTAATTTTTGTTTTTCTTCTGAACTGTACGAAGTAAGCATTGAAGTTACTGTTGTCTTGTCGATTGTCAGTAAGTCAACTATAACGGGGTCGTCTTCAAATTTCTGTGCTAAAGGTAATATCTCTAATAAGCTTGGTACCAAGGCATGATTAAAGGCCTTTTTGTCAGTAAATTTCATTAGGCTTAACGAATACTGCAGCATTTTATCTAACGCATGTCTTAACGATTCTGAATTATCTAATTCCTGATATGACCGAAGCGAAGATATTATTGAAGTTTCAAGCTTGCGACTGGTAAGTTCTGTTTTAGATTTATAGTCATTGATATCGTAGTTGTTTATTATTTTTGATTCGGGGGCACTGCCTGGTTGGCCTGTTCGTAAAATAATACGTACTTGTTTGTTTCCCATATCTTCCCTGATGTATCGAGCAACGTCTAGACCTGCGTGCTCAGTTTCCATTACGACATCAAGTAATATTACCGCGATATCTTGCTCTTCTTTCATCAGCTTGCGGGTTTCTTCTCCAGAATAACAATGGAGGAACTGAAGTTTTCGGCTGTTGAATTCAAGGTTCTTTATGGCAAGTAATGTGACTTGATGTATAGCGGGGTCATCATCTACCACCAATATTTTCCAAGGTGGTTTAATGCTTTGTGATAATTGTTCATCTTCATCATATTCATCACTAAAGGTAAGCAGATCATCATCGAACATAAAGCACCTCTTCACTAGTTTTAAAATAAGTGTAGATTACGGAACGCACTTAATCTATCAATGGGAGGAAATATATTTTAGTGCGTGTGTTTACTGTCTGTATCAGTTCAAAGTTATTTAGTTTATATATATTTCAATGGCACATCTGATGATAAATATAAGTAATTTACTTCGATAACTAGCAGTTATACCGACCGATTAAAAAAATATTGGTATCAAGTAATAATATAAGGTTTTACGATTCATTTCGTTTTTTTGATCTTCTGCTAATATTAAGATAAATCTATTAGTAGTTGTATTGAATTGCCATGAAATAATTGATTTATTTAATAAGTTCAATACTTGGGAGGCATAAATGAACGACGAATTAATATTTATCGATGAAGATGAAAATGAAATCCCGCCAAGGTTATTTTATAAAGTGCTCATCGTTGATGATGAACCCGATGTGCATACTGTAACTAAAATTGCATTAGCGGGTTTTTTATTTGACGGTTGTGGTTTAGAGCTATTGCATGCCTACTCGGCAAAAGAGGCTGAAGAGGTCTTGCGACAGTATCCAGATACCGCCATTATTTTACTAGATGTGGTAATGGAAAGTGAAACTGCAGGTTTACTGTTGGTTGATGTGATCAGAAGTGAATTAGGCTTAAAGAACACGCGAATTGTTTTACGTACAGGCCAGCCAGGGCAAGCACCTGAAATGAAAGTTATCATTAAATACGACATAAATGATTATAAAGCAAAGTCTGAATTAACCTCTCAAAATCTATTTACTTTAATGCATACTTGCTTGCGTTCTTATCGGGACTTGGTAGCACTTGAGCAAAATAAAATAGGATTACAGCAAGTTATACATGCATCCAAAGGGATTTTTGATAAACATGCCTTAGATACATTCATTTCAGGGGCACTCACCCAACTCGCTTATCTATTACATCTCGATGAAGCCTTTGTTATGACGCACGAAATTGGTGTATACAAATTTGATAATCAAGAAACAAAAACCTATGAAACCTATGATAAAAATGGCGTTCGCAGGGATATCAAAGTGTCTAGTCTATCAGAAAAAGTTCAGAATATACTCAATGAATCGATTCAATTACAACAGAATATTTTTACTGAAAAGTGTATAGTTTTATATTGTCGTACTCAGTATTTTATCACCTTATTTTTGGTCTGCCATATTAATGAACTATCACCAATTGATAAGGAGCTCATCAATATATTTTCAGAAAATATCAGTATTGGTCTTAAAAACGTCCACCTCGAAGAGAACGTAAGAAGTAGTCAAAAAGAAATAGTTTATCGTCTCGGAGAAATTGTTGAAAAACGGTCCAAAGAAACCGGTAATCATGTTAAGCGTGTTTCTCTTTACTGTGAGTTACTAGCACAATTACTCGGCTTGCCAAATGAAGAGGTTGAAACGATTAAACTTGCTTCCCCTCTTCATGACATAGGGAAGATTGCAACGCCTGATGCGATATTAAATAAACCGGGTAAGTTAAATGCTCAAGAGTGGGACATAATGAAAGAGCATGCTCAAAAAGGAGGAAAACTACTTGCAGGCAGTAATATACATTTGTTGCAGGCGGCAAGTATTATTGCTTCTAGTCACCATGAAAAATGGGATGGAAGTGGTTATCCTGATGGTGCTTCAGGAGAAAATATACATCTATATGGTCGTATCACTGCACTTGCAGATGTATTTGATGCTTTGGCCAATAAGCGTTGCTACAAACCTGCTTGGTCAACCCCTGATGTAATTGATTTTATCCGAGAACAACGAGGTAAACATTTTGATCCAGAGTTAGTCGACTTATTGATCGAAAATTTGAGCAGTTTCTCGATTATAGGTCAGACTTATGCAGATTAATAAACAAAATGGTGAAAACAGAAAGAAAAGGTTTTCTTTTGTTTTTGCTGTTTATTTTATTGGTTTTGGATCAGCCCTCGCTGAGGATAATAATAAAGATTTTTTAAACGAATTGAGTTTAGAAGACCTGCTTAATATAACCGTTGGAATAGCTACAAAAACAACTGAAAAAAGTAGTTTGTCCCCGGCCATTATGACAGTTATTACGGCGCAGGACATTAGCACTTACGGCTATAGTAGTGTGCCAGATGCCTTAAGTCACGTTGTAGGTTTTATCGACAATTATAATCTTGCTATGCATAACTTTGGTGTCAGGGGGATAAATTCTGGGGTTCGCTCTGGCAGCCGTACCATTAAATTCATGCTTGACGGACAAGCAATAGCCTTTCGTTCTACCTCACAAAATTTTATTGATCAAGAATTGATTCCTATGGGTTTGATAAAACGTATAGAGGTCATTCGAGGTCCTGCTTCAGCTCTTTATGGGGCAAACGCTTTTTTAGCGGTTGTTAATATAGTGACACTCAATGGCAGTGATTTAGCTTCAGGTTCATTAGCAATGAAACTAGATACTGCTGAAAATGGCGGGCAAGGATATCAGTTAGATGCACATTATGGTAACAGTAATGACAACTTAGAATATTCTATTGCCGCTAAAATCGGGTCAAGTGAAAGAGGATCTATTAATTTACCTCGAATATCTCCCGCATATGAAAATAGTCAAAACGTGCAATCAGATACTGATAGAGCAAAACCATTGAGTGTTTATAGCAGAGCTGCCTACCAATGGGACGATAACAGCCAATTGAAACTTAGCGGTTATTACCAGCAACTCAATGTTGATAACGTATTTTCCGATATAAATCCTTTGCAGTCGAGTGGCGCAACGAGAATAGCATTAAATAATATGTATCTAAGAGGGGACTATGAAATGAATTTTTCAGATAATATTTCTGGAAAAGTCTATGCGGTTTATAGCCAGGGAAATACTTTAGACGATGATAAAATTGAACTAGGCGCGGAAAACTTTTTTCTCAAACGCCGACTAGGCTTTGATGGTTTAGATTTTGGTGCAGAGGTATTTATATCATTAAGAGACAGCGATAGTTTATTACTTGGCGTCGATACCAAGCGAGAACATCATAAAATTGAAACCTTTACTAAAATAAATCGAAGTACAGGGAAACATACTCTATTGAATCCAAATCGTAACGAAACGCTAAAAAATACAGGATATTATTTACAATATTTAAAACAAATCAATGAAAATTGGCGAGCAATAGGTGGACTTCGTATTGATGACGATTCCATTTTGGGGCAGCAATCCTCTTTTCGGTTTGGTTTGGTTGGGCAGTTACCCTATAACATTATTTTAAAAACGTTAGCCGGAAGTTCATTTCAGGCGCCATCACCTGAGCTTTTGTATCGAACAGCGGTACAAGGTGGAGATATCATAGGTAATCCTAATTTAAACGCTCAGCAAGCAAAAACCTATGAAATATCAGCGGCCATACCGATAAACAAGAGTATTCATATGACACTAACTTACTTTAATACACAAGTAGACGATTTAGTTGTATTTACTTCAGATGCCAGTAACTTATTTGCAACTAATAGTGCAGGAAGTAAAACTAAAGGCATTGAGATAGAGTTCAGAATGTTATGGCAGGGAATAAACAGTTACTTTAACTACAGTCGCCAACATACAAAACCTGAACCTGAACACTCGAGCCTATTCATTTTAGAACAGAGAAACTCAGGTGAAATTTATCCAGAGCACGCCGCAAACTTCGGCCTTAGTTACCGATGGTCTGAACATAAAACGACTTTGAGCTGGAATAACCGATGGGTGGGTTCAAGAAAAGCATCTAGTCTTAATGTATTGTATATAAATCAGTTTTATGAACTTGAATCCTACTTGGATAGCAGTTTGACCCTTTCAAATAATAAGTTTTCTCTCTTTAAAAATAAAACAACCAACATTCATTTTCAAGTTAAGGACTTATTCAACACAAACTATGTAAATCCTGGTTTTGGTGGGATAGAATTTCCTTCTTTAGGTCGGCGGTTTTTACTGAGTATCGAACAACATTTTTGAGGTGAATTTTATGAATGTCTTTATACAACACAATAAGTACTTAATCATTATTCCGTTCATTTTTTTTGTCGTCAGTGGATGTGAAGAAAAGAGTGAGGATGCAACTCAAGCATTTAAATTTAATCCAGTAGCAGATCAATTTAAGAAAAATGCTATTAATATTGGCAGTATAGCTAACGTGCCATCAATAAGGGATTCAGTATTATTAGCGGTTAAACAAATTAATGAAGCAGGAGGGGTGTTAAATAAAGAACTGAATGTTATTGCCTTAGTTGCCGCAGATACGGAAGAGGCAATTCGCCAAGCGCAAAATATTTTAGAAAAAGATATAAAAGTACTTAATGTCTCTTATTCTTCACGCTCTAAAGCGGTGTCTGCACTCACCATTGCTAAACAAATACCTTTAATTTCTGAATCAGCCACCTCACCATTTTTTAGTAGCTATGAAGATAAAGACCTCTATTTTCGTATGGTGCCTTCAGATATTATTCAAAGTAGGATCTTAGCTGAACTTGCCATTGCCCAAGGCTATAAAACAGCAGTAACCGTTCATAATGAAACTGATCAATATGGTATAACATTAGCTGAATATTTTTTGGATGATTTTACTAAATTAGGGGGGCAAGTACTCGAGAATATTCCCGTTCCATTTTCGGTTGACTCTGGTTTTGACCCGTATTTGCAAAGGATCATTGACCATTCTCCTGATGTTATTCTAGGTATTATTCTAGAAGCAGATGAATCAGCAAATTTTGTTAATGAGTCTATAGCTTATGGTATACAGGCTAAGTTTATGCTCCCTGATTCATCTGCGGGACAAACGGCATTCTCAAACAATATTGCCGATGTAGGGAGTATAGTCGAAACCTTAGGAACGGCATCTGGCTTTGGCTTGGTCACAAACCCTGAAATGATTCACTTTAATCTAAGTTATCAACAGCAATTTGGTAGAGAGCCTGAAAGTTTTAATGTTAGCGGCTATGACTTTGCTATGGTTACAGCAATGGCAATTGAACACGCCGGCTTAGTTAACAACACCAATGATCCAACTGGTCTGATGGTACGCGACAGTTTACGGGCGGTAATGAATCCTCCTGGGCAGGCAATTGGTCCGTCAAATATTACTGAGGCATTACAATTAATCCGAAGTGGTCAGGATGTTGATTATACCGGGGGGTATGGTGCTAATGATTGGGATGCTAACGGTGATATTACCGGGGAGATCACCTATGACGTTATGGGAATAGATGTTGAAACTAAATCTTGGAAGACACTGTTTCAACAACAGGTTTTTATTCCATAATCGTTGGTAATTATGACTACTCTTCTATCTCTTTTATCTCTTCTATTTGGTTAAGCATATCTGCTTGGTATCCAATTCCTTTTTCGTCTAGCCTTATGGTATTCATGAATTTTTTTACCGACACAGGTTGTAATATTTTTGTATTCTCTAGTATCCAGTTGTTTTCAATGATATCGAAGATAAGACCGGCCGCCTGCGCTCCTAATCCATAATTATCGGGAATAACAGCAAAAGAACCTAGAGGTATTCTAGTAATGAATTGCTTAATCCCCACTATGGCAGGGAGCTTTGAATGCTTACGCAGAGGTAACCAAGCTTTAGTCAAAGCGTCTCGGGTCAGCAAACCGTTATCATTTAAAATCCAAATGGCATCTACTTTTTTACTTAGCGTTTTTAAGGCGCTTTTAATTTTTGAACTTACATTAAGAATTTTATTAGGTAATTCAATACCCACTAATTCGATGCCCTCAGCCTGACAATACCGTCTATTCTCCTCAATAGTGTCTTTCATCCAACTACGATATATAACGCCTATTTTTTTCACTGGCTTACTTAATACGCTACGCATAGTAACCGCACTTGTAACTACAGGGATTTCATATCGGATAGCGGTGAGGTTTGTTATTTTGCTGGCAAACGTATCGATAAAAAGTGCTGCTATTGCGATAGCAGGAGGAAACTTTAACTTGTTATTATTCTCTTGAAAATCACTGTACAAATTAACTGCTTTGTTTCCCATCAGAATAACTAAACGAGGATGGTATTGTGTAAACATCTTATTGATATCATCGTCCGATGAGTTATCGCTTATTACTAATTCAATTAAAGATATCTCACCCTCGATGTCGTCACTAATACCTTTGAGAACTTCCTCGAATATTACCGTTTCCCCCCGAATAACAAGTGCATGCTCTTCAGCCATAACAGGTAGAATATAAATAAATAAAATCAAATTGATAAGCAAAGAGAGGTAATTACTCTTAACCCTAATTATAGAGTGTGCCATTGGTCAACTCCTAAAGTAGAATTTAGTTTTTTATCAAATGCAAAAAGGCATTCTTTAAGTCGGTTTTTAATTATTACATCACCTAAGGCGGCAGAAGCGAGCCCTATGTTGATGTTGAGTGGAGTAGCGACTAGGTTTTGTTTTGATTTAGATTTCAACTGTCTAAACATAGATTCAGATATGAAAATAGCATCAACAGACTCAAAGGTGATTAAGGGCAGTAAATCGTCTACTTTTGTCACTCTTTTTAACTTGATTTTAGTTTTGAGTAGTTGTTCAATAAATAACCTCATTGGTTTACGTCCTAATAAGTCAACGACACCAATTTTTTTATTATGTAAACTATCGAGACGTAGTGTCTTATCAACTGAAACCAAAACATAACCTTCGCTACTTACACCGTTACGTAGTCCCATGATGGCGGCATTGAACAATAAGGTATGTTCTATTACTGGTAATAAAGATAATATTGCTGAAGGTGGGACGGCTTTTACTTTGTTATGAAAATCTTTAGCTCGCCCAAAAACCGTGACATCAACACCTGAACAATATGAACCAATTTTTTGTTGCAACTTATTAGAGCTTACTTCTGTAGGCACAAACACATACAAGGACTCTGCGGTCAATCCGGTAGAGAACATTATGCTTATCAAAATTACCATTACTTGTTTTAACATTATCTTCCTAAAGTACATGATTTTCTCTAACCTATTATTAGGATAGCCCAAAAACTTGTCATCAGCTAGTTAAGGGCCTCTATATTACAGCTAGCATATGTTTTTGATGTTTATTTACTACCTAAGTAATAAGCTTCGGCTTATTGAATCTTGATTGTATTTAAACAAAACACTCTCGAAGTGGATGAAAAAAGAATGACTTTCTAGGTGTTTAATTAAAAATGAACTATTTTTAATTATAAGAGTAAGTACAAATGTGTAACTTAAAGATACTGAGGGTTTTACCCAAAAGTGTTGAAGATAAGAACATGAAAGGAAACCTAATCAAGATGGTAACTATAAAATTGATCAACCAAAGAATAGAAATTGGTTTAATTGCAATGACTTTATTTAGCGTATTGATTGTTATTGGTGTAATGCATAGCCCGTTAGTTTTTGCACAAAGCACTCATGAAGAAGATGTGTTAGCAAGCATAAGCCTTGAAGGCTTGCTCAACCTAAAGGTTTCATCTGCATCAGGAATTGAAGAAAGCTATAGAGACGCTCCAGCCGCTATGGTGATCATTACAGCTTTAGATATTAAGCAACGTGGTTATACCAGCTTCGACGAAATAGTACTTGATCTTCCTGGTTTTGATACTTCGGCGACTAATGGTAATGGTAGTATTACTACATATCAACGAGGGTACAGAACCCCATTAACACAACGTACACTGCTATTAATTAATGGTATCACCGATAATCATCTTTGGACCCATGAAGCGACATTAACGAAAACTTATCCCTTGTCAAACATTGAACGTATCGAAGTTCTTTATGGACCTGCAGGAGCTTTTTATGGCCCTAATGCCTTTTTAGGGATCATTAATATCATCACTAAAGATTCACGTGAGACCTTAATTAATGAAGATGTTGTTAAGGTGAATACACAAATTGGTAGCTATAACACTCAAAGTATTGATATGACAGCAGCTGGGAATCATGGCGAATTTAGTTATAATTTTTCGGCGAAATATTATAGCAGCGATGAAGCGGGTATTAACGATTACGCTCCGTGGGGATACTTGAGTAATGATATTCTGTCTAACCGAGAAATTTGGGGACCTGTTGTTTATGATACGGCATTGGCTGAGAGCTGTGATAATGAAGGCTGTCCTCATCAGAGTTCCAATGAACCTTATGGTAATTATAGTGATCGAAGTCGAGATTGGGGGGTTTTAGCGGATATTGGGCTGAGTAACTTTAAGTTAGGGGTTATTGCATGGGAAATGAAGGAAGGCTATGGTCCTTATTACCCGTCAGACAGAGCTCAACCCGGGAGCTACTGGAATCGTAGTTCACAGCAGCTTTATCTTGAACATGAAAAATCAGATATTGAAAAAATAAAGATAAAAACATTAGCACTATATCGTGAAAGTAGAATTTGGGGGAGTTGGGCTGAAGCCCTTCCTGGCTCAACTGCGTTATCGGGTGCTAATGCTTATTCTTCGGTAAGTATTTCAGACTGGAATTCTATCAGTAATAGCTGGTTATTTAAGCAAGACTATACGTTTGAATATAGTGAAAACTTAACGCTAACAGGAGGTGTAAAGTATGAACGTAAAGAACTCACCAAATCTTATGATCTTTGTAGCTATTGGGCTGATGCATTTTGTTCTTCAGCAACACTCGATTCTGCAGGCAAGGGAATAGCATCAAGCACAGATAATACCATTGATCTTCAATTAGGAACGCTTTCTAATATGCCGAGTGATAATTTGGCGAGCACTATCGATAAAGGCATTTATATTCAAGGGATATGGGGTTTAGAGTCTTGGAGAATAAACACCGGAATCAGGTACGATAAAAACAGCCTTTATGGCAGTACCATTAATCCTCGAGCTTCTGTTGTTTATTATTTGTCTGATCTGGCAACGGTAAAGTTACTTTATGGGCAGGCGTTTCAAGAACCAGCACCTATTCAGTTATGGGGGGGATGGAGTGGCAGGGCAGCTAACTCAAATTTAAGTCCTGAAAAAACTGAAAATTTCGAAGCGATTTTTATGTATCAACAAGGACATTGGTTACATGATATATCCATATTTTCCGCTAATTTTGATAGTGTTATCAAGGAAGAAGCCGAAAATGCAGGGCAACGTAATACCTTTGGCATCGAGTATAGGGGTAGTTTCCAGTTTTCTAATTTTATTGATCATTCGGCAGATATCACCGGTTATATTTATTACACATATACAACAACAAAAAGTAGTGTCAGTTATGATCACACCATAGGACAATGGGTAGGAGAAGGAATTGCATCTTGCCAGCAAACCGCTCAGGATAATACATTAAGTTATGACCCTTGTTCTGATTTAAATGTGAACCTTGGCGATATTGCACCACACAAAATTAATGCGGGTATTAATGTGCCGCTGGGAAATGACTGGAATATTAATATTCGAACAAATTGGGTCGACAGTAAAGCGCTTTACGTTAGAAATCCATTACGTAATAACGGTCGAAAAAATAATGCTTATATTGTTTTTGATACCAACATTATTTATGAATTTAAACAGTTTTATTTAGCATTGAAAGTTAAAAATATGCTAAATAAAGATTATTATCACTCAGGTGTTGAAGGTGCTGAATCTGGCGATGACTTTAGTAAACGTTCTCAGGGCTGGCGTAATTCACTCATACCGCAAACTGGTCGAAACTTTATGTTAACGTTAAGTATGCATTTTTAGTATACATATTTAGACATCAATTTAGAGCAGTATTTTTATAAACCCGTTTCGGTATCACTTTATGTCTGATACCTTTTAATGTAAGTCAAAGGACAAAATTTCAGGAACGATTAGCGATATAGGTATCGAAGGTACTTGTATTGGTAATCAGAAACAATGCACGGTAAATTTCAACCCTTCTAGAGTTTGGGATTAAAATGCACTAGCCGTAGGTTGTGATATAGGTCAGGGCGATCATATTGCTAAACCTATGGCGGAACTTTAATTTGACAAATGTAATTTAAATAATAATTTTCGTTGTGAAAAATGCTTAAATGTTTTCTTTTAGTGATTAGTTAGCCTTGAAAGCAATCGACATCTAGTACATTCAATTTAGCGATGCACTAAAGAAATATAAGGCCAATAAAGCTCTAGTATCCTGAAACTTTAGTTCAGAACCTGAGGGATCCCCACGAATTTAAGCCAAATCATCTATTGTGATCACCAATAAGTGTAACTGGCTATAATTATAAATAAAATCCTCTGCGTCAGGTTTGTACCTGTCATCAT
>JBLIBL010000075.1:0-16505 GCA_047633355.1 Polaribacter sp. | reverse complement strand
ATGAGATATTCAGCAGAAAAAATGGTGGGCCCTCCCCGACTTGAACGGGGGACCTGCCGATTATGAGTCGGATGCTCTAACCAACTGAGCTAAGGGCCCTCTTAAGAAATACTCTAAACCTTGACCTAACAGTCGATTGGTAGAGCGGAACCGGATTTTACGTAATTACTCACTAGCAATCAACCAAAAACCGTCCTAGTTTGTTAATAATATTAAGTCAGCCAATAAAAGCTAAATTTATCCATTATTCTTTTAACATTCGAACTAAGATTAAAGGTACCTCCTAAAAATAATGTTTTACTCTAAGAGTTCTATGGCTGATAGCAAAAATAACAAACCAAGCAGTATTTCTGAGTTATTAAAACGTTATCAAAATGACCCAATTTTGCCTTTGGAATTAATTAAAATACTCCCAAAACTACGTAAAAAAGATGCTTCTGTAGAGCATTTTAAAAGCTTCTACCGCCGCGACCCATTATTATCTGCTTACTTAGTTGATTTGGCATGGCAGGCAACCAAAAAGCGGGATAATCACCCTTTTGATGCTGAACATGCGATGAGCACTATTGGAATCAATCGCGCGAAAGAATTTTTCACTAATATTTCAGACTCAAAGAAAACATCCATTTCAGATGAAGTGAAATTCATATTGACCAGTAGTCTTTTAGCTGGTGAGCTTGCTAGGAACTTAGCCAATCAATCTAGCTTTTCATCTAAAAGCAATAGTTTGTATTGGGCGGCAGTTGCCCATCAGTTTCCTGACACTTTACTCTGGCATCTAAACTCGAAAGCAATGTGGCGGGTTCAATACCAACAAACTAAATACTGTTTAAAAATCACAGATATTGAATCAAAATATTTTGGGTTCACTCGGGCTGATTGGAGACAAGCTGTAGCAAAGCAATGGCATATGTCTAATTTAAATCAGGCAACTTTTATAAAAAAACCGCCAAACATCCCCAAAGATCTTATTCAATATTCTGAGAATGGATATAATCCTAAATTAGCGAGCCTTAAAGAATGGCACAATACTGATAGCTGGTTAATTTTAACAGCCAATTGGCTAGCCAAATCTTTAATGGCTCCCTGGCTGATTAATCGCTCTCATCATTATTTTAAAATCGCGCAAAAAGCTTATTCAATTAATCATAAAAAACTTAACCATGTAATCAGTCAGAGTATAAGAAAAGTCAGTGAAAACACTTATGATAGTCGCTTATTTATACCGGCAATTTCTCATTTATATTTACCACAATCACATATTTATCCTGCATGGCTGAATGAAAAAATCGTTAATGAAAAATCAAAATCCAAACTTAATGAACAGACTAATAAGCATTCGATTGATATCAAAGCATTACTTAATAAACTAATTAACACACCTGAAAAATTTAATAACTCTGCTGAATTACTCACTCAGTCTTTTACAGCGATAACTTCAGGAATTGGCTTTTCTCGAGTTTCTTTTATGACGATAGACTGGAATAATAAACGAGTGATTAGTAAAATGGCAATTTGTAAAAGTGGCCAGGGTTTACAAAAAATAAAACCTGACTTTGAGTTCACTAAACCTACGCCTCTACAAAAGTTTTTGGATACTCAAGGTTTTTTAGTTTTTGATATAAATAAGCATCAAAAAATTTGGTCTAAGCTTCCTGTTGCAATTAAACAACAACGTGTTCCACAGTTTGCTCTTTATTCTATAAAACAAAGTGATAAGGTGAAAGCTCTAATTTATGTTGATGGAGAGTCATCTATTTTTAGTGAAGCAAATAAAATAAAACAATTAAAAATTATTTTAAATGCTGTGAATAATGCTTTAAGTGGTAATTCTAATATTAAAAAATCCGACATAAAAAAGGCTAGTTAAAACTAGCCTTTTTTATGTCTAAATCTTATCAGTTTACTCTAAGCTTCTTGTGCTACAAAAACAGCCTTAATACGGTCAATTATTCTTTTTATCCAGCCCCTAAAATCCTCTAACATCATATACAAAGCAGGAATTAAAAAGAGCGTGATCACCGTTGCAAATATAATTCCAAAGCCGATAGAAATTGCCATTGGGATAACAAATTGTGCTTGCAGACTTGTTTCAAAGTAAATGGGTAACACGCCAAAAAAAGTTGTTAGTGACGTTAACAAAATAGCTCTAAAACGTTTAGTGCCAGATAAAACAACAGCGTCCACCACTTTAATACCTTCCTTTTTCGCTTTATTAATAAAATCAACCATGATCAAACTGTCATTAACAACAACACCCGTTAACGCAATAATCCCATACATTGATAACATATTAAGCGATTTAGATAATAAAAAATGACCTATAATCGCGCCAATTAAACCAAAAGGAATAACGGCCATGATCACAAAAGGCTGTCCGTAAGAACGCGTTGGTATTGCAATTAAACAATAAATCAAAGCTAATGCGCCTAAGAAAGCCCATTTTAATTGATTTAAAAAATCGCCTTGATCTTTACTCGCACCTTCTAATCCAGATTTCACGCTGGGATAATTCGCCAAAATATTTGGAATGGTTTGTTCTGTGATTTCCGTAATCACTTTTCTTGATTCCACTTTGTCTGGGTCAATATCAGCTGAAATGGTAATTGAACGTTTTTGATTAACTCGTGTAATACTGGTAAAACCAGTGCCTATATCAACATCCGCTACCTGATAAAAAGGTACTTCTTCACCAGTAGGCGTTCTGATCCACATATTTTCTAAATCAGAAATTGAGCGTCTTTCTGCTTTTGGATATCGCACCATCACTTTTAATTCATCTCTACCTCGTTGAATTCTTTGTGCCTCATCGCCGTAAAAAGCCTGTCTTACTTGCCGTCCTAAATCTGTCAATGTTAAACCTAATATTTCTGCTTCTGGCTTTATTTTTAATTGGATCTCTTGACTGCCATTACTAAAAGAGTTTCTAATATCAAACACACCATCATATTCAGCCATAGCCTCTTCTAACTCTCTTGATGCGGCATCTAATTCAGCATTGTTTTGTCCTACCAATTGGAATTCTAACGCTGCTCCACCGCCAGCATTAGCTCCGGCGGAAAATTGAATATCTTTTGCACCAGCTAAGTCACCAACTTTTTCTCGCCAAATCTCAACCACTTCAAACGAGGTAATATTTCTAGTTTCTGGCTTAGTTAATTCCATTAAAAAAGTACCAGCAGTATCGCCATTGGTGAATATCATGATGTGTTTAACGATTGATTTGCCATCTTCTTGAATATTTTCTTCAACAATACTATTGGCTGCTACAATTACTTTATCTAAGGCTATATTTCTTTGGTTCACAGAAGTGCCATCAATCATTTGTAAATTACCTTGAATAAAGTCACTAGGAATATTAGGAAAGACTTCAAGCTTTACTAAACTACTTGATAATAATCCAAAAGATACAAATAAAATTGCCACAAAAATTGCCATCGTGTTATAACGTTTTCTCACCGCTTTTTCGACTAATGGTTTGTATTTGTTCTGGATGATATCCTCTAACCAATTTTTAAACTTTGCTTGAATTTTTTCCAAAGCATTAGCGTTATTCGGATCGTATGGTGAATATTTCATATGCGCCAAATGCGAAGGTAAAATCCATTTTGATTCTATTAATGAAAACACTAAACAAGCGCTAACTACAATTGCAATCGCTCTAAAGAAAGCTGCAAAGCTGGCATCAATCATTAGCAAAGGTGTAAAGGCGGCAATCGTTGTTAACACGCCAAACGTCGCAGGGATAGAGACTCGGTGTGCGCCACGAATGACGTTATTAGTAGTGTGCCCTTCTTTTTGAATTTCTGAATAAATACTTTCGCCAATAACTATAGCGTCGTCAACAACAATCCCAAGCACCATAATAAAGGCAAACAAACTTAAAAGATTAATTGATACTGCCCAGTCACCCAATAAAGGCATCACAATAAATGCGCCTAAAAAACAAACGGGGATCCCCATCATCACCCAAAAAGCAATTCGAAGTTTTAGGAACAATGCCAAGATTACAAACACTAAAAACGCACCCATAATCATGTTGCTAATCATCATATCTAAGCGTGCGCTTAGGTAAAAAGATGTATCGCCCCAAATACTCAGCTTTACACCATCAGGAAGTATGTCTTGCTTTTTTTCTAAATAAACTTTAACCGCCGCCGCAATTTCTAAATCATTTTGGTCGCCTGTAGATTTCACTCTAATACTCGAAGTTGGCTCGCCGTCAAAACTGGCGTAACCTTCACTTTCTACAAATCCATCGATAATATTTGCCACGTCACTCAAAACAAGCCGGGTTCCATCTGCGTTGGTTGTCAAAACTAAACTTCCGTACTCGTCGCCAGTATAAGCTTGCCCTTTTGTTCGTAAAAGAATGTCGCCACCATCAGTTTTTATAGTTCCACCGGGTAAGTCCACCGATGAATTTTTAACTGCGCGTGTTATCTCATCAAACGTTAAACCGTATTTTTTTAATTTATATTCAGATACTTCAATACTGATTTCATAAGCGCGGTTGCCAACCACTTCCGCGATATTAACTTCAGGCAAAGCCATAATTTCATCGCGAACTTCTTGAGCAAGGTTCTGGCGGCTTTTACGATCCATTTGACCATATACTGAAACCCACATTACATCACCTTGAAACTCAACTTTTTTAACCATTGGTTTTTCAGTTTGTGATGGAAATGTTGTAATTGAATCGACTTCTTGCTGTATTTCATCTAATTTTTCCGACATCGAGTAACCAGACTGAAGTTCCAATTGAACCATGCCTAAACCTTCATTTGAAAAAGACGTCATTCTTTTAATGCCTTCAATATTTTCTAGCGCTTCTTCTATCTTAAGAATTACTGATTTTTCTACTTCATCGGGAGATGCTCCAAGATGAGGTACGGTAATTGAGATCATGTTGAGATTAAATTCAGGAAACATTTTTTTATTGATGGTGGAATAAGAGAAAATTCCTAAAGCAAAAATGCTGAACATTAATAGATTAGCAGCGACCGGGTTTCTTGCAAACCATGCAATGATTCCCGTAGGTTGTTCCAGTGATATATCTTGGTTCATTAAAGGATATCTCCATCTTTTGTAAGCGCTTTCTCTTCTGCCTTAGTATTCTCTGGGGCGCTCTTTCCTGCTAAAATAGACTCATTATTTTTAGAATTAAATCCGTCAACTTCCACAACCTTTGGTATGTTCTTTTCAATAACATTTTTAGCAGAGTCGCCTACTAATCTTACAGCCATTCCATTAACAGCAGTTGCGAGCTTAGTGATAATAACTTGTTTTACATCATCAATACCTGATGAAATATAAACGTTGTCAGCATCAGTTCTTAATATATCAACTTTAGTAATGTTGAGTTTTTTGTTGTCATCGAGCAGATAAATTTCATTTTCTCTACGAACCGCTTTTCTTGGGATGGTAATAATGTTTTCACTTTCTATACCATATATTTTCGCTTTTACAAAAGTTCCCATAGGAATTGGGTTAGGCTTAGCATTCGTATTTGCATCAGACTTTAATAGTCCATACGGATCATTTATCTGTGCAACCACATAATTAACTCGACTACTAGCATCCACCACACCTTCTGAACGAGTTATAAAAGTTGACCATGTTTTAAGTTTTCCGCCTTGAAAAGTGGAAAGTAATACATTGCTACCTTTACTGTTTACTGAACCTAAAGCGGGAACATCAATAAAAGCCATATCCTGCTCTTTTATTGGAATTCTAATTTCTGCATAATCAACTGCAAAGGTGATCGCCAATTGCGAACCTGTACTCACGTACTGACCGATGTCTACACTTTTAGCTTTGATCATCGCATCATATGGCGCTTTGATATTGGTTCGCGCTAATTTAATTTCCGCACTTTTCACATCAGCCTGTGCCGCTTTCACGTCCGCTAACGTTTGTTGAAGTTGTGGTTTTCTTAACGCTAAAATTGGGGCATTTTTAAATGATCGTCCTGTTAATTTCCACTCTTTTTCTGCTTGCTTACCACGTGCCTTTTCTTCAACTAGTTTGGCATTTGCACCATCTAGTCTCGCTTGCGCTTGCAATAGTCCGACTTCATAACTGATTGGGTCAATCATTACTAAGACTTCACCTTTCTTAAAAAAACCGCCGACTACAAATTTATTAGATACTTGTTTAATTTGTCCAGAGACTTCAGAAATTAAAGTAGTTTCCGTTCTAGGCGAAATACTGCCTTGTGAGTCAACCTCAAAAATCACGTTGCCTCTAGACACCTCAACCACATCTACCAAAGTAGCCTTTTTAATGATTTCTGTTTTATCTGGCTTAGGAGCCGAGACAGTCAATAAAACTAAAACAACCAAGCCAATCAAAATTATTCCTATAGGAATTAATACTCGTTTAAGTTTTGAAGGTTGTTCGACTGAATTTGTAGGTTCGGTAGACGACATAGGGATTACTCTTTAATTTTTGTTGTTAATTTTTAATGGCTATTTAAAGCTTAGTTTTGAGCAATTAGCTTTTAAGCCTATAGCAAATTTAACTCTAAACCGACTGGATAGTAGCTTGCCTTATTTTGGCTTAAATATTAGACGATGTATTGCTTTAAAACGTAAATAAACGCTTCGAATGTAACAAAAGGTTAATTGAAAAGTAAGAGAGTTCTTTAATCGCCCACCAATTCAAATTGATTACTGCAATAAGGGCAAACAGAAGTTTTAGCGTCTTTAAAATCGATATAAACTCTTGGGTGCATATCCCAAGCAGGTGTATCTTTTGTTGGGCAACTTGCAGGTAGTTCTTTTTTTGTAAGTTTAACTATTTTAGATGATTCAGACATTTATTTCCTTTCCCAAGACTATTTGATACTCAGGCCATTCTATCTTTATTGAAACTATTTATCAGCAATTCATCTATAAAAATCGCCCCTTTCCTCTTATAAACTAAAGTTATGCCTGCACACCGATAGGGCACACATCATTTCAAAAGCACCAAAATAGTTCAAAATGCCCTCAAATCTACGTTAAAACCGCTTAGAAATACTCAGTTATTGTTCTATTTAACATGGCACACTTCTTGAATTGTTTATAACTAAACAAATTTCAAACAACCAATTAAGGAGAACAATTTGAACTGGCTAACCGCAATAGTAAGACCTTTTAAATTAAATGATGTTTATGACCGACTAATCGAAGAGGGTATTGGAGGTATGACTATCACTGAAGTCAAAGGAAGAGGTAATCAACCGACTAAAACTGAAGTTTATCGAGGTAATAGTTATTCAGAGACTTTTATACCAAAAATAAAAATTGAAGTCGCGCTAAGTGACGAGGCCTTAGAAAACGTCATAGACAGTATTATCGAAAGTGCAACAACAGGAAAACCTGGAGACGGAAAGATATTTATTTCCAAGATTCAAAAAGCCATTCGCATTAGAACCAAGGAAATAGATTTGGATGCTATTTAGATTCTACATAGATCCGGTGAACCGGAATGAACAGTCCATTTAATGAATGAATTCTTTAACATTGAATAAAACAAGAGAAGATACCCATGAACACTGAAGCTATAGTTATAGAACATAATTACATATTTAATACACTATTTTTACTCTTATCTGGTGCCTTGGTCATGTGGATGGCCGCAGGGTTCTCCATGTTGGAAGCTGGGCTTGTTCGCAGTAAAAATACCACAGAAATTTTAACTAAAAATATTTTGCTTTACGCACTAGCGTGTATCGCATATCAAGTTATTGGCTTTGATATCATGTATCAAGATAACGCGACTGGAGGTTGGTTACCTAGTTTTGGGATTGGTATTAACCCGACAGCTGAGGGAGCAACTCAACCTGTTGAAGTTGATTTCTTTTTCCAAGTCGTTTTTGTAGCAACAGCTATGTCGATTGTCTCCGGAGCAGTTGCTGAGCGCATGAAGTTATCTTCATTTTTAATCTTTGCAATATTTATGACCGCCGTTATCTATCCGGTCTCAGGTTATTGGACTTGGGGAGCTGGTTTTTTAGGTGCCAGTGTAGAAGATGGTGGCATTGGCTTTAGCGATTTTGCCGGTTCCGGTATCGTTCATTTAGCTGGCGCAATGGCAGCGTTATCAGGCGTTATATTATTAGGCCCAAGAAAAGGGCGCTACACATCTAATGGTGCAAAAGCAATGCCCGGAGCCAATATGCCTTTAGTCGCTTTAGGCACTTTTATTTTGTGGATGGGCTGGTTAGGTTTTAACGGTGGTTCACAATTAACACTAAATTCAGTTGATGATGCGAACGCAGTTGGAAGAATATTTCTAAATACAAATGCCGCAGCGGCGGCTGGTGCTTTAGTTGCTTACTTCTTGAGTACGTTCTTATACGGAAAAGCCGATTTAACCTTAATTGTCAATGGTGCATTAGCCGGCCTTGTAACCATTACCGCAGCACCAGACTCACCAACACCTACACAAGCCGTTGCTTTTGGAGCCTTAGGCGCAGCGGCTGTATTCTTTGCCATTAACTTTTTTGACAAGGTAAAGATTGATGATCCAGTTGGCGCGATATCGGTTCATGGTGTGGCTGGAATAATTGGCGTGATGTTAGTGCCTTTTACTAAAGACGTTAGCTTTACCACTCAACTTATAGGAATTCTTGTTATCTCTGCTTGGGTATTTGGTTCTAGTTTCATCGTTTGGTTTGCTATTAAAAAATTCATTGGTGTACGAATTTCTGAACAAGACGAATACATTGGTGCAGATACTAGTGAGTGCGGCGTAGAAGCTTACCCAGAATTCTCTGGCGGAAAATAATCGCATAACCTAATTTTTATCAACAAAATTAAATTAAATATTTACATAACTTTATTAACTAAGGAAAAACAATGAACAATAAATCAATAATTGCCTCACTTATTTTATCGTCTAGCTTGTGTACTGCGGTTTATGCCGACACCTCAGCTAACATTGGTGTTGTTTCTCAATATCACTTTCGCGGTATTCAACAAACAGAAGGCGCATCGGCAAGTGCTGGCATTGACTATGAAGCAGGTGATTTTAGCTTAGGAACTTGGGCCGCAGATGTTAGTGATGGGTTAGAAGTCGATGTTTATGGCAGTTACGCTTTTAAAATAAACGACTCAATCCGTTTATCCGTTGGCGCAACAACTTATCAGTACACCGGTGATTTTGATTCCGCTTATAACGAGGTCAACCTTGGTGCATCAATTTCTGACTTTGAGATCGTTTACAGTATTGGTAAATGGGATGGTCTAGTTGGGGATGAGTCTGCTACAAAGAGCAACTATACTATTCTTACACTTGGATATACATTCGGTAGCTTTACTGGAACAGTAGGCGTTTATGGTGATGAGGCAGAAGGTGAATACTTTGATCTTTCTTATGCTACTGAAATAGGTGGATTTGATGTAGGGGTTGGATTACTGGTTAGTGGCAGTGATTTAGACGATGATGAATCACTCTATTTTTCTTTTAATAAGTCAATTGGTCTATAAAAAAACAATAAGCACTGTACTTTTTTTGTCTAAATAAATTACTTTCAGGCTTTGTAAAAAGTTTGAAAGTAATTCAAACTGCATAGTATATTGTTGCACCTACTAACGTAAAATCAACTAATCTAAATTAAATTTACGTTAGTTAAATACTATACCTGAATGACATTTTTCTCTTCGCTACCCCACTCCACATGATATTTTTTTCCATCATTTTTATCAATACGCTCAAAGGTATGCGCGCCAAAATAATCTCTTTGCCCTTGTAGTAAATTAGTTGGGAGGACTTCAGTTCTGTAAGAATCGAAATAGGCGAGGGAAGAACTAAATGCGCCACACGGAACTCCACTTATAGTCGCATTAGCAATTGAGCGACGCCAGTTTGACTGGTGATATTGGATCTGTTCAGCGAAGAACGAATCGATTAACAAATTGTGTAGCTTGGGTGTGCGTTGATAAGCATCAGCAATTGATTGCAAGAATACAGCCCTAATAATACAACCCGCGCGCCATATTCTTGCTATCTCTGAAAAATCTAACGACCAATTATGTATATCCGAGGCTGTTTGCATTAACTGAAACCCTTGTGCATAGGCACAAATTTTTGAGCAGTAAAGCGCATCGTGCAAATATTTTATCACCTCTTGCTTACTCTCTAGCAATGAGTTATTGCTTATTGGACCACTTAATAATTTTGAAGCGCTAACACGGTATTCTTTTAAACTGGATAGCGACCGTGCATAAACGGCTTGAGCAATAGTTGGTGTTGGGCAACCAAGTTCTAAGCTACTCACGGCAGTCCACAATCCCGTTCCTTTCTGCCCTGCTTTATCCAGAATAATATCCACTAAAGGTTTATTAGACTCAACATCGATCGCCTCTAACACTTCGGCAGAAATTTCTATCAAATAGCTTTCTAGTACTCCCTGATTCCACTCTCTAAAAACAGCCGCTATTGCTTTAGGTTCCATTTGCAAGCCTTCGCGCATCATGTGGTAGGCTTCGCAAATAAGTTGCATATCCGCATACTCAATACCGTTATGAACCATTTTCACATAATGACCGGCTCCATTCGGTCCAATGTAAGCTGCGCAAGGTTCGCCACTAGTCACAGGATTCCCTATTTCATGCTGCTCAATCGGTTTACCTGTTTGCTCATCTACCTTTGCTGCAATTGCCTTCCATATCGGTTCTATTCGCGCCCACGCATAAGGGTCACCGCTTGCCATTAATGCTGGTCCAAATCGAGCGCCTATTTCCCCGCCAGAAATGGCCGTTGAAAAAAATAAAAACTGACCTTGATAATTTTTTTCACGTTGTACAGAATCACTCCACAAACTGTTACCCGTATCCACCACAATATCATCTGCCTTGATACCTGCATCAATCAATTTTCCACAGACATCATCTACAACGGATCCTGCTGGAATGGAAAGAATAATCATATGAGGTTGGGATAATTTACTTAATAATTCTGTATAGGAACTACAGCCTATGATCCGACCAGGGCGACCATATTCTTCCGTGTCTTGTGCAATCGCATCATCAATTTTTTGTTGGTCAAGATCGAAAGCTGCAATCTTGTAACCATTATCTGCAAGATTAAGAGCCAAATTTTTTCCCATAACACCTAAGCCAATAAAACCGATATCACAGAGACGCTTTACTTGTTTTGTATTTTTTTTCATGTTTTATATTCCGGTTAATTTCCGTCTTGATCAATTTGCTTAATAAGTACATTGTCCCAAATTGCTTGGGTCGTACTAATCTCTTTCTCAAACAACATTCGAATGTTCTCTGTTTGTCTGCCCGCTATCACCCTTTCATTAAGATAGTTTCTATAGTTTCGATAACTGTTAATTAAAGTCTCCGCTTCTTTTTGTGAAATGTAAGCACAAGGGAGAACAAACTTTAACATCTCCGTCGTATTAGTTGGAATTGAGGAACCAGTTTTATACTGAGTGTCAGTCTTATGCTTGGCGTCAGTATTATATTGGAAATTATGTTTCGCTAAAACCAGATATTGCGCTAGAAACTCGATATCTACCAAACCTCCAACCCCTTGTTTTATGTCATAATTATTTTCAGTCGTTTTATCTTTATTCGTATTGTCCAGATTCTCTCTCATTTTATTACGCATTTCTACTACGTCACTGGCCAATTTTTTTTGCTCACTTTTTGAGGTCAAAACTATATGTCTTACTGCCTCAAATTTTTCACATAACAATGTATCGCCCACCACGACTCTCGCTCTCACTAAAGCTTGGTGCTCCCATGTCCAAGCGTTATTAGTTTGATAATCTTCAAATGCATCTATATGACTAACCAACATTCCCGAATTCCCGGACGGTCTCAGTCGCATATCTACTTCATATAAAACCCCCATACTGGTTCGTGTCGATAGAAAGTGAATTAGCTTTTGCGATAACCTAGTATAAAATCGATTAACATTAATTGGCTTTAATCCGTCTGTCATCGATTCATTATTTTTATCGTATAAAAAAACCAAATCGAGATCAGAGTTAAAGCCCAACTCTTGCCCCCCCAACTTTCCGTAAGCTATGACAGCAAAACCTATTGCTGATTGATGAGCACTAGACAAAGCTCCTTCCCGATGCTCAATTGGCACGCCATGTTTCGATGTGATTTTCCTCCAACTGTAATTAACTCCAACTTGAATAATTACTTCGGCAATTTGGGTTAAATATCGACTTAACTGAGAAATACAAAGTCGCTCATCTAGCATTGCGGCTGCGACCCTTAACTCATTAATTAATTTGAATTGACGGATCGCATTCAAAAACTGCTCTTCATCTTGCTCGTCAATCCTTAATAAGCTTTGTTGCAACTCGCTTTTTAAATCATTTGATTGTAACGGTTGATACAAGCTGTTGGGGTATAGCAACTCATCTAACAAAATCGGACAGTCAGACAATCGTTTTGCAATCCATTCACTACGGCTTACCAGATCAACTAAATGTCCAAGCAAAGGCAAGTTCTCACTTAGCAGCTCTAAATACGCGGTTCTTTTTAGAATTGAGCGGAGCACGTTCAATAATCGCTCAAGGGTTTCAATAGGCTTGATGACTGCCACGCAAATTTCCAATAATTTAGGAATAAAAAGACTTAATCGTTTAGTCCCTCTTGAAGATAAATTTATCACCATGTTAGTCATTCGAAACGAATCAAGGATGGCAATTAATCTTTCGGATTCTTTTTCGCCTAACGAAGTTTCATCCATCATTTCTTGCATAGAAACATCGCCTTCCCATAAAGAAACATACAAATCATTTTGTTCTTCTGGAGATTGATGTTCTTCACCAAAAAGAGCACTAAAATGTTGATTGGTACAAGATAGTTTTTCATTTAGAGCTAAGTTAAACTCACACCATGTATTAAACGACATTAGCTCCGCAATAATCTTCTTTGTTTTATCATCATTCGGTAACTGTTGCGTTTGCTTTTCATCCAATTCTTGAATGCAGTGCTCTAATCGTCTTAAAAAACGATAATTGTCTTGAAGGTCATTTGCCGTTTCTATTTCAAGCAACTTTTCTTCAACCAATAATGGCAACACCTTGAGTAGATTTTTTTCTTGAAGCCGCTTGTCTCTTCCTCCTTGGATGAGTTGAAATGACTGGACCATAAATTCGATTTCTCTAATCCCACCGGCGCCTAGTTTGATATTTCCTTTAAGACCTCTTCGGCGTACTTCCCGTTGAATCATCGATTTCATATTTCGTAGTGAGTCAATGACTCCATAATCAATATAACGCCTAAAAGCAAATGGCTTTATTATGCCGTTTAACAAGCTAATTTCATTTGAACGTCCAGTGATAACGCGTGCTCGAAGCATTGCAAAACGTTCCCAGCCCCTTCCTTGTTCATGATAATAATCTTCCGCCTGAGATAACGACATTACAAGGTTTCCTGAATCACCATATGGGCGTAGACGCATATCAACACGAAAAACAAATCCGTCCGCTGTTACCTCATCGAGAAGTTTAATTATTTGAATGCCTACCTTCTGGAAAAAACGGCTATTACTCACTTCTCGGGAAGCCCCAAAAGTTTGCCCGTCGTTCACATAAAAGAAAATAAGGTCAATGTCAGAAGAAAAATTAAGTTCTTCTCCACCAAATTTCCCCATTGCAAGAATGAGCATGTTTTGATGTTCGTTATCAGATCCCGAATTGTATGGAAGTCCCAATTTAATACTTTGAAATGCGTAACACCAAAAATAGGCTGCGTTAGTTAAATTCTCTGCCAAAATACTCATTCGGGCAGAAGACTCCTCAATGGATATCAAGTTATTAAGTTCAAGAATCGCGATTGCCGCCGAATGTTGATAGCGTATTTTACGAAGGTACGACATAATTGATTCTTCTGAGTTAAATTGCTCAACAATGTTATTAAATGAAGGAGCCAAAGATTCTGAGTAAGCTATTTTAGTAATCGATGAATCAATAAGTAAATTAGACTCAATTTCAGAACATAGATGACCTGAAAAATCTTTCGCTTTATGAGCTTTATGCCAAACAAAACATTCGACCACTTCTTTTGGCTGACTGCTAGCAGATTCCGCAACAAACCGACTAATATTAATTGAATATTCAATTTTTTGGAATATATCCTCACTTAACTTCGTTTCCAAAGAATGGCGAATCGAATCAATTGCGGCCAAGGCAATTTCTGCAGCTATATTTGACATATTATTATGTAATGTGTCCTGTTGTGATTAGGTACGTTAAACTGTGTAATTGTAATTTAGCAAAATCATAGTATATTAGCTAAAACATAAGCAATGAATATTTTTAAAATCAGGGTTAACTAGGAGGTTTGTATATGTTGGGTGTTTTTGAAATGGTAGCAATCATCGTCGTTGCGGCTTTACTCGCAGGACTTGCAAAAGAATGGATAAAAACCAAGGATAAACCCGATATTGATCTTGAACCAATGGAATCTAGAATTGATAGGTTAGAGTTTTTAGAAGAACGTATCAAGGTTCTAGAGGCGATTGTTACCGATAAAGGCTACGATCTTAAAAGTAAAATAGACTCTTTGTAGCCTATCCTAAATTCTAGTCATATTAACAAATTGCCTGTTTAGTTAAAATCAAAGAGGAGTCATATTCCAATGGAAATCACCTTCATTTTACTAATTATACCCTTTTTGATTTGGTTAACGCCCTTTATATTGGTGGCGAAATCAGATAACGTTGAAGGCAATGAAAAACTGGCTTGGCTTTTAGCGATGTTTTTCATTTCTTGGTTTGCTTGGATTTTTTATCTATTACTTGCGCCTTTGAAATCTCGTTAAATCAATATTGAATTTAGTAAAGCCTCGGGTTAATCAGCTCGCCTTATACTTCAAACGTTTAAAGAAAAATTTTCCTACTATTCAGCAGTCCTTTACTTTATTACTAAGCAAGTTTCTCAATTGCCCGCTTACAAGCTGAGCGATAATACATTTTATTTTTATAGGTCAACAATGACTCAGGCACTTCAAAGTTAAAACTCTCCGCCCAACTTAAAGTATGTGCTAATAGAACATCTGCCATAGTGAAGTTCTCACCAACAACAAAACCATCACCGTCAAAGTTCACTTGTAATGCTTTAATCGCTTTATTAAATTCCCAAGTAGCCGTTGGTAAAATATTGGCGACTCTTTGTGCTTTTGGCAATGCAAAGCGGTGTTTGCCATTAGTCCACAAACCTTGCTCTAAATCTGATAAAACAAAACATATTAATTCATCATACTTGGCTCTAGTTTTTAGATTGTTGAAGGGGATTAAATCTAAATTGGTGCTATTTGATGCTATATAATTAAGAATAGCGCCACTTTCGGTGATAACTAAATCATCATCTACCAAGGTGGGGACTTTTCCTTGTGTATTGAGCTGTCGGTAGTCTGCGCTTACAGCCCCGTTCTCAGCATCACTACCAAATGCTATCTCAACATATTCATAATCAATTCCAGATTCTTCTAGTGCCCATAAAGCTCTAAAAGAACGTGATTTTCCCATACCGTATAGTTTCATACCTTATCCCTATTTAATATTCATTGGCGATTGTTTAGCCTTAAGGCTTTTTAAATTTAATCGTAAAGCGGTCAGTTTTCCCTGTCACATCTTTATGTCCAACTTCATATTTAAGTGCATCAGCTGAACGCGCATGTAAAGTAGAGTAATCGACTAAAACAAAACCTGCATCTTGAATTTCTTTAATTGCTAACACCGGATCTATTCGGCGACCATTTTCTTTATCTAAATCCTGCATATGACGTCTTGTGTGGTCAACCACTGCGTATATACCACCAGATTTAAGTGCTTTAAAGGCGGCTTCATTCATTGTCTTACGCCCTTCAAAACCAAAATTATGATAGTTTCTAAAGGTGAAGATCATATCAACATCTTTTTCACCAAGTTCAAATTGATCAACTGAGTAAAATTTTGCACCTTTCTCTTTTCTTATATTAGCGTTATCGTTAATAATACTGAGAAAGTCCATGCCTTTTTTACCAATCAAATTCTTAGAAACACGCCCTGTTCCCATTGCAACAAAGAACTCACCATTATTGGCTAGAGTAGGTGCCAAAAGCTTTGTATACCAACCACCACCAGGTAATAATTCAATTACCTTCATACTTTCTCTAAAACCAAAAAATTCAAGTGTTTCTAAAGGTAGTCGATTTGCATCACGCTTAATATCTTTTTCGGTTCTTAATTCCGACTGCATAGCTTGTTTAATTTTCTTCTCAGTTTTGCTAAAACCAGAATCTGATGCAATCGCTGTATTTACCAATATTCCGAGTATTAATAGTGCTATTCTTTTCATTTTCATCTCCAAAGTTTGATTAAGTTTTATTATTTCTGTCCAATCCCTGTACATAACCTCACCGCCATACCCACAACATTCACTACGTTCATGGGGCAAACTTTCCATGGCTCTTTGAGGAATACGACCTACATGGATGTAGGAAGTGCCTTTAATGTACGGAACAATTAATTGCCCGTCCAATCCCTGGACATAA
>JBLIBL010000074.1:0-16596 GCA_047633355.1 Polaribacter sp. | reverse complement strand
CTACCTGGCGCACCAGATGGACCTAAAGGGATCAGTTTGTTTTTAGTACCTAAAATAATAGTTAATAACGACGGAAGCTTAGGTGAAAAAAATGGGGTCAGTTGCGGGAGTATAGAGCATAAAATGGGGATCAAGGCGAGTGCCACTTGCGTCATGAATTTTGATAATGCTAAAGGGTTTTTAATTGGCAAAGAAAATCGCGGTCTGTTTGCAATGTTTACCATGATGAATTTAGAGCGACTTTCTATCGGTATTCAAGGCGTTGGTTTAGCTGAAACATCTTATCAGCTTTCTAAAAATTACGCTTTAGAGCGAAAGCAAGGAAAGAATGAAAAAGGGGAAGCCACAGCGATTATTCGTCATGCAGATGTAAAACGAATGATATTAGAACAACGCGCTTATACCGAAGCGGGTAGAGCCTTGGCCGTTTATATGGGAATGCAAATAGATAAGCAATACCATCATCCTGATGAAAGTGAACGGGAAAAGTCCGAAAACCGAATGGCTTTTTTAACCCCTGTTGCTAAAGCCTTTTTCACTGATAAAGGGTTTGACGCCTGTAATCATGGCGTTCAAATTTTAGGCGGACATGGCTTTGTAAGAGAATGGGGATTAGAGCAATTGGTTCGAGATGCAAAAATAGGGCAAATCTATGAAGGAACCAACGGGATTCAAGCGCAAGATTTCATGGTTAGAAAAATTTGTTTGGATAAACAAGCTATGCTTTCGGAAATTTATTCTGAAATGGAAGTAACCCTAAATAAAGAGTGTGGATTACCAGAGTTTATTACGATTAAGCATCAGCTAATTGAGCTAAAAGAAGAAGTAGATTCCACAATAGCTTGGTTGAAAGATAATTTTGCTATTCGAGGATATGAGATACAGGGAGGCGCAACCCAGTTTTTACATGCTTTTGGGCATTTAGTTTACGCTTGGATGTGGTTAGAATTACTTTGTGGTACAAAAAACTCGGAAAACCAGTTATTAATTGAAAGGAAAAAGGTGGCGGCAAGATTTTTCTCTCAACATTTATTACCTCAGGCGTTTGAGCAATGCAGACGTGTAAAAATGGGTTACCAAGATTATATGAATTTGGATGATAGGCATCTGTAAGCACTAAAAAATGCAATTTATCTTTTTGTGAATTAAATTTGGATCTAACAAAATTTTTAATTTGTGACGAGGTTACTATTGGTAAAAAGCTATTTATAAGCTATAGTTAGCGCAACCTCATAAAGAAACTTCTTAAGTTGTCGACGTAACTACATGGTGTTTAACGAGATTTTGTATTTTAAAAAGTCTTTTTTTTACCTAGTCGTTGTTTTTTTATTTGCAAATTGGGCAGATATTGGTCTATAACCTCTATAATTTAAAATAAAAAGTTATATAAAAATTGTCTTCATTCAAATATATGTTTAAGAACATGCAACGGGATTCTCGTATGTTTAAAAAGCTTTTAATAGCCATTTTTTCTAGTTTCGTATTCTTCTCAATCAATGCGTCAGCAGTTGGTTTAGGTGATATTGAACAGTCTTCGGGGCTTAATCAGCCTTTAAAAGCAGATATTAAAATTCTCTCTCCCGGTGATTTGGCGGAATATGAGGTTGTGGCGTCAATCGCTAGCCAAAGCGCATTTGACAAAAGTGGAATTGATAAGCCTTTCTTTTTAAATAAGATTAAATTCAAAACTATTAAAAACAGTCGCGGTGAATTAATCATTAAAGTGACCACTCACGACTCGGTAAAAGAGCCATTTTTAAACTTTTTAATAGAGCTTAATACGCCAGCTCAACAGTTTTATAGAGAATATACATTATTATTAGACCCGCCTATTTTTGAGGAAGTCACAGCATCAACTATCGAAAAAACCAGAAGTGAAGTAGCATCTAAACCCAAACAATCAAACTTTAATTCTCAGAAAAAGCAAAATAACGCGGAGCCTCAAGCTCCGCAAACTAGTTATAACAGTGATGAAAATGAATCCAAGAGTTATGATGGCAGTCAATATGGTCCGGTATCAAGTACAGATACATTATGGAGTATTGCAAGCAAGGTCAGACCAAGTGAAAATGTTAGTATTCATCAGACGTTAGTCGCCATCTATCGAGCTAATCCAGATGCCTTTTCTAAAGAAAATATTAATAATCTTCTTCGAGGTAAGGTTTTAGATATCCCTTCGGAAGTTTCTATCCAAAATGTACCACAAAGAGCCGCTTTACAAGATGTTGTCATGCAAAATCGACAATGGCGATCCGGCGGTGCAAGAAATATTGTTGATCAAACTGATGGATATCAGTCTGACTCTAATCAAAGTCGCAGAGGTTCAAGGTTAAGTTTATCGACTGCTAATTCAGATGGTAACGCGAATGGATACGGTGCCGACAAAGCTGAAGTAGAAGGCTTAAAAAATGAATTAGTCCGCACTCAAGAGAAGTCTGCCACATTACAGGCCGAAAATGATGAGCTAAGGGCGCGACTAGCGGATATTCTAGCAAAAGCTGAAAATACACAACAGAATAACGGTATTGTTGACGTTAATGATGCTGAATTGGCGTTGCTTGCAAAAAATGCAAATGACGAAACTTCTACAGAACAAAATGAATCGGCTATTGATCAGAGTTCTGTAATAGATTTAGCGCAAAGTGATACACTTGAGTCTGAAGTTAATAATGAAAACACTGCTGAAGAAGCGACTCAAGATACGATTAAAGATACGGCCGAAATTAAAACGGACAATAAACCTAAAGTACCATTTCAGCTAGCTAACCCAAAAGAAAAATCATTTTTAAATTCTATCTTAGATAGTGGTGAACTTTTATGGCGTGGAATCGGTGGAATCATTGTTGTTATTTTGTTATTGGTTTTTTGGCGAATGAAAAAGCGTATGGAAGATGATGGTTTTCAAGACGATTTAGTCGCCTCTACAGGCGCGGGCTCTATGGATACAACAGAAATTTTTGAATTACCCGACGTTGGTGATGATATGCTTGTTGAGCTTGATATGGATGATGACGAGGAAAGTTCCGAGCAATCAGGCGAAGCATTTGATCCATTAGGTGAAGCCGATATCTATATAGCTTATGGAAAGATAGACCAAGCAGAAACGTTACTTCTAGAAGCTATTGAAGATAATCCTATCCGTTCCGATTATAAAGTTAAATTAATGGAATGTTATGCGGAAAGTGATAACAAAGAAAGTTTTGAAAAATTAGAAGTAGAAGTCAAAGACGCCGTAGATGCTGATGAGTGGTCAGAACAAATTAATCTGTTAAGAAGTAAAACTTGGGAGAATGACGAGACTGAAACGATGGATGAAGATGAGTTTGATTTACCATCAACGGAAGATATTTTTGGAGATGATGATGAAGACGATTTTGGTATTGACCTATCTGATGATTCTTCTCTAGAGGACGATTCTCTATTAAATGATGTGTCTTCAAAAAGGACTGAGGATGACTTTGGCTTAGATTCTGGTGAAGACGAAGGTGATGAAGAGTCGATTAAGATTGATGATCGTATGGGCGATTTGGATAATTTTGACGAGCTTGATGATAACGATGAATTAGACTTAGATGATTTAGGTTTGGATGATTCTGATTTATATGATTTGAACCTAAGTGAAGCAAGTTTAAATGATAAGGATAATGTAGATGACACTGAGCAGTCTACAATAGGGACTAATGATGATGAATTTTCGTTAGATTTGGATGAAGAGACTGATTTAGGTAGTGATTTGACAGAACAAGATGTTGAAGAAAGTGATAATGATCTTAGTATTGATATAGACAGTGAAGACGATGTTTCACTTGATATAGATGATGACTTCTACTTTGATGAAGAAGGTGATGAAAGTATTGATTTTGGAGAAACATTAAGTTATGAAATAGCAACAAAGCTAGATCTCGCTAGAGCCTATGTTGATATGGGCGATGTGGATGGTGCGAAAGAAATTCTAGTTGAAGTGGTTGCAGATGGTACTGAACAACAAAAAATCGAGGCTCAGGATTTGATTGATAAGTGTTGAGGAATTAACGTTTTAAACACTTCAATGTGAGACATTAAAAAAGGCGGATTATCCGCTTTTTTTAATGAGAGTAAAAAAAGTTAAAGTTCTAATATTTAAGACAATTCAGATTATTCAATTATAGTAGGATTAACCAAGTATTTTTGCTATGATGCCCGCCCTTTTTAGATAGAAAGTCAGAAATTTTAATGTCATTGATTAGAGGTGATAACCTTAGTCTTAGTTATGGTCCCCAGGTATTGTTGGACAATGCTTCTTTTGTAGTGGAAGAAAGACAAAAGATTTGTTTAATTGGTCGCAATGGAACTGGAAAATCAACGCTTCTGAAATTAATCAATGAGGAAGTGATGCCTGATGACGGGATAATTAATCGCTCTCACCATCATAGAATTGGATTTCTACCGCAAGCTTTACCAGCTAAAACCCAGCAATCTATTCGAGAATTTGTTGAGTCAGGACTAGCTGATGTTATCGCCTGGGTCGATGAATATCAAGATTTAATCGTAAAAGATTGCATGTCACCGAAACTAGAATCTTTAGAAGAAAAAATTACTGCTTTTGAAGGTTGGGCCGTTGAGCAAAGAGTCTCTCAAACATTGTCTAAGTTATCTTTAGATGGTGAGTTGAAAATGGAAAACTTATCTGGCGGTTGGCGAAGAAGAGCTGCTTTAGCCAAAGCTTTGGTTCAAAACCCCGCTCTACTCATATTAGATGAGCCGACCAATCATCTCGATCTATCGAGCATTCAATGGTTAGAAACTCAACTAGTCTCATTTAAAGGTGCATTATTATTTGTATCTCATGATCGCCATTTCGTCAATAAAGTCTCGGACAGAATTATCGAATTAGATCGCGGTCACTTAAGGACTTATCCAGGGAATTACCAAGCTTATTTAGAAATTAAAGCACAGCAGTTAAAAGATGAAGAAAAAACAAATTCTGAGTTTGATAAACGTCTGGCTAATGAAGAAAAGTGGATTAGACAAGGCGTTAAAGCCAGAAGGACAAGAAATGAAGGAAGGGTACGTGCTCTTAAAAAGATGAGACAAGCTCATTCAGAGCGTCGAAACCAAGTAGGTAAATCGAATTTCAATGCGTCTGTTTCAACTCAAAGTAGTAAAATAGTCGCTTCAATGGAAGCATTACAAGTTGGATTTAACTCTCCTTTAAACTTACCATTTACCTCGAACATTCAAAAAGGCGATAAGATTGGTGTTTTGGGTAATAACGGTTGTGGAAAAACAACCTTCATTAAGACGCTCCTAGGTGACATTCCTCCATTGTCTGGTGAGTTAAATACTAGTGAAAATATTGAAGTTGCCTACTTTGATCAGCTAAGAGATGGCATTGACCTGCAGAAATCTGTTTCGGACAATTTATCGGATGGTAAAGATTTTGTCATTGTTGATGGTCAAGAAAAACATGTAATTAGCTATATGGCTGATTTTAATTTTACTGCTGACAGAGTCAGAGCTCCAGCTCACTCATTGTCCGGCGGAGAAATTAATCGACTATTATTGGCTAAACTTTTCACTCGTCCAGCTAACTTATTTGTTCTCGATGAACCGACCAACGATTTAGATGTTGAGACGCTTGAAATATTGGAACAAATGTTGGTCGAAATTACGTCGACAGTGATTATTATAAGCCATGATCGCGTGTTTTTAGATAATTGCTGTAGTGACTTGTTAGTTTTTGATAATGAATTACCGATTCAAGACGAAGATTTAGTGGCCTACGCTGAATCTAATCGACCTGAAAACGAAAAATTGTTTCAAATTATCGAAATTGTTGGCGGTTATCAGGATTGGATTAAATATTATAATGCTCATTTGCCAAGTATTTCAAAAAGTAATACAAATAGTAAAAAAAACGCATTGAAGCAAGGCTCGCCTAAAGCTGTAAAAAAAAGCCTTACCTTCGCAGAAAAATCACAGCTTGAAAAACTTCCCAAAGTTATTGAAACGTTAGAAGTGAAGGTTGCGGAATTGGAGGCAAAACTCGCAATGCCAGGTTTTTATGATGACCGAGCAGAGTCTGATAAAGTTTTAAAAGAGATAGAAAATGCAAAAAGCGAATTAGAGAAAGACTATAAATTATGGGACTCTCTTGACGGATAATAAGGTTATAATTGTCAGAAGATAAGTATTCAGCTATACGACGCCATTTTATTAAAGTGTTATCAACACTTGAGTTCCAGTAAAACTCATTCAAAGTACGATAAATTAAAGGTTATTTAAACCAATAGGTTAGAGATATGAAATTAGCAACGTTAAAAAACAATACGCGAGATGGTAGCCTGATTGTCGTTAGCCAAGATTTAACAAAAGCTGTCAAAGTCACAAATATTGCTAATACAATGCAAAATCTATTGGATAATTGGAAAGATATAGCGCCAAAACTAGAAACTATTTATGCTGAACTAAACAATAATGAAATTGATACTGTCTTTGATTTTGTGCAAACCGATTGTGAATCACCTTTACCAAGAGCTTATCAATGGGCAGATGGCAGTGCGTATGTTAATCATGTTGAACTAGTTAGAAAAGCTAGAAATGCAGAAATGCCTGAAACTTTTTGGACAGATCCTTTAATGTACCAAGGAGGCAGTGATGCATTTATTGGGCCTCGTGATGATATTGTGATTGAATCAACCGAATTTGGTATCGATATGGAATCCGAAATTGCAGTAATCGTTGATGACACGCCAATGGCCGCAACGCCTGGCCAAACCGAGAAAACAATCCGATTATTGATGTTGGTTAATGATGTATCGTTAAGAAATTTAATTCCGGGAGAATTAGCGAAAGGATTTGGTTTTTTTCAAAGTAAACCTTCTAGTGCATTTTCTCCAGTTGCAGTAACACTAGATGAGCTTGGCGAACGATGGGACGGAAAAAAATTACACTTACCTTTGGTAACTCATTTAAATGGAAATTTATTTGGCGAGCCAAATTGTGGTGTGGATATGACTTTTGATTTTCCGACTATTATTGCTCATGCAGCTAAAACTCGTCCTTTAGGTGCCGGCGCTATTATTGGCTCAGGTACTATTTCAAATGTTGACCGTTCTAGTGGTTCCAGCTGTTTAGCTGAGAAACGTATGTTAGAAATCATTGAATCGGGTAAGCCTACAACGCCGTTTATGCAATTTGGCGATCAAGTTCGAATTGAAATGTTTAATGATCAAGGAAACTCTATTTTTGGTGCTATTGAGCAAACGGTTGTAGAATATAAACCTGATATTTCGGCTGGTACAGCAACTGAAAAATTTGAGTTGTAAGGACGCGGATGATTACTTTGTATGGCTATTGGCGCTCTACCGCTGCATATAGAGTTAGGATAGCGCTCAACCTAAAGAAGATTGATTATAGTCAAGTTTCTGTGCATCTTGTAAGAGATGGTGGAGAGCAACATAAAGAAGATTATCAGTGTTTAAACCCGCAAGGGTTAGTACCGACTTTAAAAGATGGTGATTTTACATTAAGTCAATCAATTGCAATTTTAGAGTATTTAGATGAGAAGTTTCCTGAAATTTCACTATTACCTATAGATTTACAGCAAAAAGCACTTGTGCGGCAACTTAGCCAAATTATCTGCGCTGATTTACATCCACTGAATAACTTACGAGTGCTTAAATACTTAAGTAACAATTTAGGAATTCATGCTGATGAAAAAACAGCATGGTATCATTATTGGTTAAAAACGGGCTTTGATGCCTATGAAGCAATCTTAGATCGAGATACCTCGACTAAAGGTAATATTCTTGGTGATTACTCAATGGGTGGGGAACTTACGATGGCTGATACTTGTCTTATCCCACAATTATATAATGCAAGACGATTTGATTTTTGTCTGGATAATTATCCACGCTTAACTCAAATAGAAAAAAACTGCCTGTCTTTACCATGTTTTAAGGGTGCATTACCTGAAAGCCAACCTGATGCAGTTATTAGTTAAAGCAAATATTTTTTATTGGAAATGATTTTATGAATAAATACAGTTTATCATTACTGGCAGTTATTTTTTCGACTGCGAGTTTGTACCCTACATTTTCTTATGCAGAAGATTTTTATGAGGTTGTCGATTTAGGTAAATTCGAACAGGAATCGACTGGTGTGTTCGCTTTTGATATTAATGATAATCAAACGGTGGTTGGTTATTCTACAATCGATCCAACTACCGGTTATTCTCGTGGATTTTCATATGACAGTTCTAATCTAAATTTAACCGATTTAGGTGCAATAGATAATTCTGAAATTTTTGTTGCGATTACTAACCTAGTCGATGGTGTTGAGGAGAATGAAACTATTAACGTTGGAACTGAGGATACTAGCAGCCTAATGTTTGGCGTAAACAATGAGGGCTTAGCGGTCGGTTTTTCTGTGCGAATATCTGGAACTGTAAACCAAGTTGAAAATACAGATGGTACGATAACTGAAACAGCTATAGGTACGGCAAACGAACGGGCAATTTATGTTGATATAAATAGTTTACAACTTTTTGAAGTGCCAGACTTTATTGAAGGTACAACTGAAAATATGAGAGCTACAGGTATCAATAATAACTATATTGTGGGAACTGGTTTATTTGATGAACCTGATGATTTAGATGACGATGGAAATGAAATAGCAAGCTTATTTGACAGAGGTTTTATTTATGATACATATACTGCAGTACTGACCAAGATAAACCCTATTGCGAACGACTTAACTCACCATATAACGCTACGTGATATTGATGATACCGGGCTTGCGGTAGGCATTTCAGCAGAAAAGCTAGGGTCTACAGTTTTCAACAAAAAGGTTGTTGGTGTGGATTTAAATGCACCAGATAATATTATTGAATACACCATTTTTGGTACAGCTTCTCAAGATGTTAATGCGATCAATAATTCAAGAAAAATTGTAGGGCGAGCAGTAGATACCAACGGGACATATCTGACTGCTTTTTTATATGATATAGATAGCGTGTTAGCTACAGATTTAGGTGTTCTAAACTCTAACTTTCCATCTTCAGAAGCTTTTGATATTAACGATGGCGACCAAATTGTTGGGCTTTCACAAACTAAAAGTCAGCCAGTTGAGTTTAGTGGATTCATCTACGAAAATGGCGAAATGAAAGATTTAAGTAAAATGATAGGCTGTAATACAGGTTGGACTATTAATGAAGCCCGTTCAATTAATAATGATGGATTCATTACCGGTATAGGATTATTAAATGGAGAAGCAAGAGCTTTCATGTTGAAACCTCTTTCAGGTTCGGCTCCTGTTTGTAAAGATGAGGCTGAAAATATTGGTGGAAGTGGTTCACCAAGTTTAATTAGCTTGTTTTCCTTAATTAGTTTGTTTACTTTAAGAAGACGGCTTATAAAAAAATAAAACCGTCTTTAGTTTATTTACCACACAAAAGTCAGTATGCCGATACCTTACATATTCGGGTAATTCGGCCCGCCAGCACCTTCAGGCGTTACCCAAGTTATATTCTGACTAGGGTCCTTAATATCACAAGTTTTGCAGTGAACACAGTTTTGTGAGTTGATGACGAAGGCTGGGTTTTCTTTATTTGTATCTGTATCTTCATAAATCACTTCGTAAACACCTGCTGGACAATACCTTTGAGCTGGCTCATCAAAGTCTCTTAGATTGACTTCAATCGGCAAATTTTTATCAGCTAATTTCAAATGTACTGGCTGATCTTCTTCATGATTAGTATTTGAAACAAATACTGAACTTAGTTTGTCGAAGGATAAAATCCCATCTGGTTTTGGATATTTGATTTTCTTACAATCTTTTGCTAATTTCATTTGAGCATGATCAGGCTCTGGATCTTTTAAAGTCCATGGCAACATTCCATTAAAAATATTAATATCAATAAAGCAGTAAGCCGAACCTAAAATGTTGCCCCATTTATGTTGTGCCGGCCCAAAATTACGCTGTATATTCAGTTCTTTCCATGCCCAAGAGTCTTTAAATGACTGAGCAAACTCAGTTAACTCTTCGCCAGATTTATTATCGCTGAGTGCTTTACTAATGCATTCTGCGGCTATGATCCCAGACTTCATTGCGGTATGAGAACCTTTTATTTTTGCAAAATTCAATGTTCCAGCATCATCTCCAATCAAAAGACCGCCAGCAAAACTCATTTTTGGCAATGACTGTAATCCGCCTTTGGCAATCGCGCGCGCGCCGTAGGAAATACGTTCTCCACCTTTAAGATATTGCGAAATTGCTGGATGATGTTTATATCGTTGAAATTCATCAAAAGGGCTTAAATGAGGATTAGAGTAAGACAAATCAGTAATTAATCCAACAACCACTTGGTTATCCTCAATATGATATAAAAAACCACCTCCAGCACTGCCACTTTCAGAAAGAGGCCAGCCTGCAGAATGAACCACTTTTCCTAATATATGCTGCTCAGCTGGAATTTTCCAAATTTCTTTTATTCCAATTCCGTAATGTTGAGGATCTTTGCCGACATCAAGCTGAAATTTTTCAATCAATCGTTTGCCAATATGACCTCTGCAACCTTCTGCAAAAACAGTATATTTTGCGTGTAGCTCCATTCCAGGCATATAGCCATCTTTTTCAGACCCATCCTCTGCGATACCCATATCACCAGTTAAGATACCTTTTACACTTCCGTCATCATTGTATAAAACATCGCTGGCGCTAAATCCTGGAAATACTTCAATCCCCATAGATTCTGCTTGCTCGGCTAGCCATCGACATAAATTACCTAAGCTAATAATATAGTTGCCATGATTATGCATGGTTTTAGGTGCAAAAAAACCTGGAATTTTTTGTGCTTTATTTGCATTTTTTAAAAATAATATGTCATCACCGCTAACTTCTACGTTTACAGGAGCGCCTAGCTCTTTCCAATCAGGGAACAATTCAGCCAAAGCCTTTGGCTCAAAAACAGCACCAGAAAGAATGTGTGCACCTATTTCTGAACCCTTTTCAACAACGCAGATTGTTGTTTCTTTATCATCTTCTTTTGCAAGTTGAGCTAGTTTGATTGCTGTTGACAACCCAGCAGGTCCAGCACCCACTACCACTACATCAAACTCCATAGACTCACGTTCGATTTCAGGTTCTGACATATTGATTTCCTCGATTAATTTGTAATTTGAGAGTAACACCAAACAACAATAAAGATTACTATGATTCACATTCATTTCATAGAGTATGCGATATAGATACTATCAATAGTTAATATAACAACTATTGCTCATTATTCTAGCTATTATAACCGATATCAGTTGACGTGAAATGGTTAAAACGGCAGAATTCTGCTACATTTTTTTAGAATGCAATACCTAATTATTATTACTATAATTGTGGTTTAGCGATATAAATAACTATTCAAACTGATAACAGGTGTTTAAATGAAATTACTGGTGGCTGTTAAGCGAGTTGTTGACTATAACGTCAAAGTTCGTGTTAAAGATGATCATTCCGGAATAGAAACTGCGAATGTAAAGATGTCGATGAACCCTTTTTGTGAAATCGCGGTTGAAGAAGCGATAAGACTAAAAGAAAAAGGCGTTGCATCTGAAATTGTTGTCGTGTCAATTGGCCCTAAACAATGTCAAGAAACTTTAAGAACCGCTTTAGCTCTTGGAGCGGATCGCGCTATTTTAGTCAACACGGATGAAGAGATTCAACCTTTAGCGGTTGCTAAACTACTCAAAGAAATCGTGGCTAAAGAATCTCCAGGAATGGTAATAATGGGTAAACAGTCTATTGATGGTGATAACAATCAATCAGGTCAAATGTTGGCAGCATTACTAGATTGGCCTCAGGGAACATTTGCTTCTGAGATAAAAGTGGAAGATGGTAAGTTAGCAGTCACTAGAGAAGTAGATGGTGGATTAGAAACTATCTCTTTAGCGTTACCAGCGCTTGTTACTTCAGATCTTAGATTGAATGAGCCTCGTTTTGCGTCTTTACCCAATATTATGAAAGCAAAGCGTAAACCACTCGAGGAAATGACGCCAGCAGATTTAGGTGTGGATATCACAACTAGAGTGAAGACTGTCAAAGTCGTTCCACCAGCAGCAAGAGAAGCGGGCATCAAAGTTGAGTCTGTAGAAGAACTTGTTGATAAACTAAGAAATGAAGCGAAGGTGATCTAATGTCTATTTTAGTAATTGCGGAACACAATAATCAAGATTTAAACGCTGCTACGTTAGCCACTCTTTCGGCGGCAGAAAAAGTTGCAGCAGACTTATCTAGTGAAATTCACATACTAGTCATGGGGCATGATTCAAACTCTGTATGCGAACAAGCTGCTGCTTGTGCGAGTGTTAAAAAGGTCTTAGATGCTCAAGACATCGCGTTAGAAAGTCCGACTGCTGAAAGCCTAGCTGCTATTGTTGTCGCACATGCAGAAGGTTATACGCATATATTTTCATCAGCAACCACTTCAGGTAAAAACTTTTTACCAAGAGTTGGCGCTAAATTAGACTCACAACCTATTTCTGAGATTGTATCAGTTGAAACCGCTGATATTTTTACTCGGCCAATTTACGCGGGTAACGCTATTGCGACAGTGCAATCAACCGATGCAGTAAAAGTTATTACCGTTCGCGCAACAGGCTTTGACGCTGCAAATGCGACTGGTGGTTCTGCGAGTATCGAAGAAATTGATGCTTCTGCACATATTTCTTCAACCTCAACATTTGTTTCGCAAGAATTAACTGTGTCTGAGAGGCCAGAGTTAACGGCTGCTAAAATCATAATTTCCGGTGGTCGAGGAATGCAAAGTGGTGATAACTTCCATCTAATCGAAGCGATTGCTGATAAACTGGGTGCTGGTGTTGGTGCATCTAGAGCCGCGGTTGATGCGGGTTTTGTTCCCAACGATTATCAAGTTGGCCAAACAGGTAAAATTGTAGCGCCGGATCTGTACATTGCTGTTGGTATTTCTGGTGCAATACAACATCTTGCCGGTATGAAAGATAGCAAAGTGATTGTAGCGATCAATAAAGATGAAGAAGCTCCAATATTTCAAGTGGCTGATTATGGGTTGGTGGCGGATCTGTTTAAAGTATTACCTGAACTCAACGAAGCTTTATAAAAAATAAAGTTTTTTTGTCGTTCGACTAATTCAAGAGGCCTTCTTTATCTTTGATAAGGAAGGCTTTTTGATTTCTAATATTCAATATTGAATTAAACATAAAACATTCTTGAGGTTTGTTATTGATGAAACGATGTTCATTTTCAGTGTATGATAGTGGAATCTAACAAAAATAAAATCCTATAGTCTATGAGTGAAACAGATAAATCAATAGAATCGAATTCAAATAGCATTCAACCTGTCAGCAGTTTATACCGAAATTATGTGTTAATGATGTTAACCATTGTTTATGTATTTAACTTTGTTGATCGCCAAATTTTAGTTGTTCTACAAGAATCAATAAAAAATGAATTAGGATTGTCTGATACACAACTCGGATTACTTTCCGGTCTTTCATTTGCTTTATTCTACGTTTTACTTGGCATTCCAATAGCGAGACTAGCCGACCGAAGTAATCGTCGTAATATTGTGGCTATTTCATTAACTGTTTGGAGTGTGATGACAGCCGTCTGTGGATTCGCACAAAGCTTTTACCATCTATTATTAGCGAGAATAGGCGTTGGCGTTGGAGAAGCTGGTGCCAGTCCTCCTGCTCATTCAATGATTTCTGACTACTTTCCTGAAAATCAAAGAGCAAAGGCATTATCAATTTATTCTGTCGGTATTTATTTAGGAATAATGATTGGATTTCCATTAGGGAGTTATTTAGATGACTTGTATGGATGGAGAATAGCATTTCTTGCAATTGGATTACCTGGTGTAATATTTGCGATATTATTTTTTTTAACAGTGAAAGAACCCGCTAGAACTCTTGAAGCAAAATCGACTGATAGCACAGAAAGTTTTAAAGCGGTTTGTAAATATCTTCTTTCAAAAAAGTCATTTGTTTTTTTAGCTTTAGCTGCAGGTTTTCACACTTTTGCCTCTTATGGATTAGGCAATTGGCTAGCGTCTTTTATTATTAGATTACACTTACCAACAGGTGGGATCGAAGCAGGAAATATTGGACTGACTATCGGACTGATACTTGGTATTGCAGGTGGTGCTGGAAGCTTTATTGGTGGATACTTTGCGGACAAACTTGGCCAAAAAGATAAAACGTGGTACTTCAAAGTATCTGCATATGGTGGAATTGTTGCAATCCCTTTTTTGATAGTATTTTATTTCTATGCAAATACTTTTGTTGCATTAACTTGCTTGTTTATTGGTTACATTTTTATTAGTACATTCCTAGGTCCTTCGGTAGCGATTGCACATTCCATTGTTCCTGCGAAAATGCGAGCTTTTACATCAGCGGTTTTATTCTTAGCTCTTAATTTGATTGGTTTAGGTTTTGGACCTTTATTTGTGGGTTTTGTCTCTGATTTATTAGCCCCATCAATGGGGGTTGAATCTTTAAGGTGGGCAATGGCATCAACACTATTTTTCAGTGTTTTAGCTATCTATTTGTTTTTAAAAGCATCAAAATATATTGATGAAGATTTAAAATCGGTTTAGTATTTTTACTAATTATTAATACTAAAGCTATTGCCTTGTTCTTCTTTTCCAGGCAACAAAACCGCTGATAGATAATAAGATAATGACCAGCCCTAAAATGTCGGTCATTATTTTCCCGGGCAAACCAACAATGCGCCCGCTGTGTATATCTTGAACCAGTTTTAAATAGCTGATTTTATTATTTAGGTAACCCGTTTTTAGATCTTGCAAAATATTTTTTCTAGGTGATATTAGTTTAGGGCTTACGTTGATTTCTAACTCAGACATTTTCCAAATATTATTATCCTGATCAAAAAACCAAGTCTTTTTATTTTCACTAATCGATATATAATGATTGTCCTTTTCTAAAGAAACACCAAACTCAGAAATATTGCTGGGTAATCCGTTAACAGAGTTTATTTTTTCTACTAATTCAAAGTCCGCTGTATAAATAATGATTTCACTTTCTGTAGCAATATAAATAAAACCATCTAGCTCTATTAGTCCGATAAGATCTTTACTGATTTCAATTAAAGGAGAATGGTCTCTATAAATTTTTGACCCAACCTGACATATTTGAGTTGAATTATTAGGTAGCTGTGCGCACTTAAAATCTTCAGGTGCCGTTATGCCAAACCATTTGATTAACCAAGTTAAAGTAACATGTTTTTTATGCAGGCTTAAATCCTCACTGTGATTTAATAATATTCCAGTGACTGCTAAATTTAATAAAAATACAGCACTAGAAAAACCAATCCATCGATGTAGTTTTCGGAATAAGTTTTTCCGTTTTTTATCTTTCTGTTGTCTTTGATAAGGACTCATTTTATCATCTCTTGAATTCAAGTGTTATTTTAAATTAGACCTTACGACTGACTAATGTTTCTTCACATGTTCATCAAGCATCAAAGCAAGACGGCTCACTTTTTTCATAGCATTAACTGACATCGTTGCTCCGGTAATTCCATTTATGTTCTCATCTAAGTTTCCATTTAGGTTTAAACCAACCGTTTCAAATTGTTTTGAAAATGTGGGAATGCTAATTTCCCACCCACGGCTTTCCCTAAATTCTAAGACTTGAATCTTTTTAATTTGCTTATTTTGTATTGCAATAGCAAATGATATTTGACGTTCTTTTCCAATTTCTTCAAGAAACCAAATAGTGATTAATTCAGGCGTGTTATTTTGTTTCTCCATTGTATTATAACGAAGTCTGAGTTTAGGGTATTGGTGATCGAGTATTTGAGTTATTTTTAATTGAAGCTTTTTATTTAACCATAGTGTTTTTGATGAGATGATAATTTTTTCGCTATTACTTGTATTAATATTACCATTTTTAACAATGTAATGACTAATTTCGGATAGAAACTGTTCTTGTGTCATATAGGTTTTTGCTGAAGTTGCTTGGCTAAACAGCAAGATCGACAAGGCGAGCAACCTAAAAATCAACTTTAGATTGCTCGCCTTGAGTAACTTTATTTGGGAAAAGTTAAAACTGATATCCGACACCTAAATTAAATCCACTGCCGTCCTGCGCACCGGAACGCTCTTCAAAATCAAACTTGTAAACTACATTTTCATGTGGCCAATAGTTCAAACCAATATTGGTTTGTTTCTTCTCTGTATCACTTGAGTCACCAGCATTATTATCCCATGCATTATAGCGTGCGAACAGTCCAAATTTTTCGTTAATTTTATAACTTGGTTCAACATAAAAGCCTTCTTGAGAATCACGTCCAACAGCAGATGCTTCGGAACCACTAATATCCCAAGCGGCATACAACGCTCTTATTCCAAAACCGTTGTTACTGTAAGCAACATGTGCGGAAATTAAACTGGCATCAGCACCAAGTGCGCCCTGTGAAACATCAGTCTGCATTTGATAACTAGCCGCTAATTCTAATCCAAGTATTGCAGTATATTTTATCCTTGCAGTATAGGCCAAACTATCTGCATTGGCTTTTGCCACTTTTTGACGACCGCTTCTAATTAGGAATGCTTTACTACCA
>JBLIBL010000073.1:0-16612 GCA_047633355.1 Polaribacter sp. | reverse complement strand
TTTTGACCTTCCACGTTCGAGTTGGGAAGATTATGATAAGAAGTTAATCTCAAAAGGTGGCGGCATCTTTTCGCGTTCAGCTAAATCGATCCCTTTGAGTTATGAAATTAAAACGTGGCTTAATGTTAAAGTCGATACTCTCCCGCCAAATAAATTAATCAATGCGATATTAAAATCGGACGTTGATCTTTTATGGAATGGGGGTATTGGAACTTACGTTAAAGCGGAAAGTGAGTCTCATACTGACGTTGGTGATAGAGCCAATGATAATTTACGTGTGAATGGTGGTGAGCTGAATTGTAAAGTTATTGGTGAAGGTGGTAATTTAGGTGTGACTCAATTAGGTCGTATCGAATATATGAAAAATGGCGGAAGAGGTAATTCAGATTTTATCGATAACGCTGGCGGTGTTAATTGTTCGGACAATGAAGTCAACATTAAAATACTTTTAAACCAAATTGTTGCTGATGGTGATATGACCGAAAAGCAACGTAATAAAGTTTTGTTAAGTATGACCGATGAAGTTGGCGAAATCGTATTAAAAGAAAATTTTTTACAAGCTCAAACCATTAGTATTAGTGAAAGTCGTAGTAAAAAAATGGTGAAAGAGCTGATGCGGTTTGTTCACTGGATGGAAAAAGAAGGTAAAATTGATAGAGAGTTAGAGTTCCTGCCGAGCGATGAAGATATGCTCGAAAGACTCGCTAAAGGTAATGGATTAACTCGTGCCGAGTTAGCTGTTCTCGCGGCCTATGGAAAAATGATTTTAAAGGAAGATTTATGTTGCCCAGAAGTTTCTAATGAAGAATATTATGAAAATGAGTTAGTTAACTATTTTCCAACAGCTTTAAGAAAGAAATACAGAGCTCAAATGCAAAATCATCCATTGAAGAATGAAATTATTGCAATGAGACTTGCGAATGAAATGGTTGATTACTTAGGGAGTAATTTTGCATTTAGAACGATTGATGAAACGGGAGCTTTACCTTCTGACGTAGCTATTTGCTTTAGCTTAGCAAAAGAAATTTTTGATATGCCAGCAATTTGGAAAGAAATTGAGGCAATAGACCATTCCGTACCATCAGATGTTAGAAATGCGATGTTCTATCAAACTCAACGTATGGTAAGACGGTGTACACGATGGTTTTTGAGACATCGTAGAAAGAATCTTGCAATCAGTGACGGTGTTGATTTCTTTAAAACGGGTGTTTTAGAGTTGAGTAAGAATATTAAGAACGTTTTAGATATTAGTGAAGTTAAAATTATTAATGCTGGAATTGCTAACTTGGTTAAAAAAGGCGTCTCAGAAGATTTAGCGACTAAAGTGAGCTACTTAAGTACCATTTTTTCCGCACTTGATATAGTGGAAGTGGCTACTATGACATCTCTCAAAGTGTCTTTAGTGGCTGAAGTTTATTATAAGTTAGGTTCAAAATTAGAGCTTCATTGGTTCTTAGAACAGATCACTAAACAACCCGTAGATAATCATTGGCAAGCATTTGCAAGAGCGACTTTCAGAGAAGATTTGGATTGGCAACAAAGAAGTTTGACCGTTGCCGTTTTACATATGTCCTCTGAAGAAACGAGTGCTGACAAACGGATTAACTCATGGTTGAGTGATAACCGAAACTTGCTAGCACGCTGGCAACAAATGGTTGCAGACTTTAGAGCGAGCAGTCGTCATGAATTTGCTAAGTTCTCGGTGGCATTGCGTGAATTGTTAATATTAGTTCAAAGTAGTATTCGTGCTGCAGCAATTGCAAAAGAAGAAGAGTTCTAGATTGACCCTATTGCGAGGGTTTATCCCCTCGCAGTTTAAAGTTTCAGATCAATAAACGGATTAACAATCAGATTACCTGTCATTCAGCTTGTGATGAATCTCATAATTAGCGATAATCCCGCGATTATCCTTTAGTCATTTGGAATTTCTCTTGAATCAAATTGAAGCTGTTAGCAAACGTCGTACATTTGCGATCATTTCCCATCCAGATGCGGGTAAAACAACGATAACTGAAAAATTATTGCTTTTAGGTAAGAAGATTCAGTCTGCCGGTACGGTAAAAGGTCAAAAAAATACTAAGCACGCGACATCTGATTGGATGGAGTTAGAAAAACAAAGAGGGATCTCAATTACTACGTCGGTTATGCAATTTCCTTATAATGACCGCATCGTTAATTTGCTAGACACTCCAGGTCACGAAGATTTCTCAGAAGACACTTACAGAACCTTAACCGCTGTAGATTCCGCACTAATGGTCATTGACAGTAGTAAAGGGGTAGAAGCTCGTACAGTGAAGTTAATGGAAGTTTGCCGATTGCGGACTACACCTATTGTCACCTTTATGAATAAGCTAGATCGAGATATTAAAGAACCGATAGAATTAATGGATGAAGTTGAGGAAGTGCTTAATATCAAATGTGCGCCAATTACCTGGCCAATTGGTATGGGTAAAGAATTTAAAGGTATTTATCATTTACTTGAAGATAAAATATATCTGTATCAATCAGGACAAGGTCATTTAATACAAGAAGAAGTCTGTATCGATGGAATAAATAATCCAGAATTAGACGAAAAAATTGGTTATTTCGCCGATGAATTACGAGAAGAATTAGAGTTAGTAGTAGGGGCTTCGCATGAATTTGAGTTAGGCGCTTATTTAAAGGGGGAGTTAAGTCCTGTTTTTTTTGGAACTGCCCTCGGAAATTTTGGCGTGACTCAAATGTTAGACAAGTTTGTTGAGTGGGCGCCGGCTCCGTTAGGAAGAGATATTGCTGATAGAGAAATAAAAGCGACGGAGGAAGAGTTCAGCGGATTTGTATTTAAAATTCAAGCGAATATGGATCCAGCCCATCGGGACAGGATTGCTTTTATGAGGATTTGTTCTGGACGTTACGAGAAGGGCATGAAAATGAAGCATGTTCGAATTAATCGAGATATCACTGTTTCAAACGCTGTAACATTTTTGGCGGGAGATCGGTCAAATTTAGAGGTAGGATATGCGGGCGATATAATAGGCTTACATAATCATGGTACGATTCAAATTGGCGATTCTTTCTCATCAGGTGAAATTATCAAATTTGAAGGGATCCCTAATTTCGCACCAGAATTATTTAGACGGGTGAGATTAGCTGATCCGTTAAAAAATAAAGCGTTAATTAAAGGCTTAATTCAATTATCGGAAGAGGGAGCAACTCAAGTATTCAGACCTTTTCAATCGAATGATCTTATTTTAGGCGCTGTTGGTATTTTGCAGTTTGATGTAGTTGCTCATCGTTTACAACATGAATACCGAGTCGAATGTATTTATGAACCTATATCAGTCAGTACGGCGCGTTGGATTGAGTGTAAAGACGAAAAGATGTTAGAGAAATTCAAAAATAGAGCGGGTGATAATTTATCTTTAGATGGCGGTGATAATTTGACTTATTTAGCGCCAACCAGAGTTAATCTTAATTTGATGCAAGAGCGTTGGCCAGATATTGAGTTTAAGCAGACTAGAGAGCACTAGGCATTAGTTATTAGTTATTAGTATTAGGTATTAAAGACTATCGAGATGACTAGAAAGATGTCGATTAGTTAACTTTGCTACAAAAAGTAATACTTTCGAACTATACAATATTAACTGCGTCTACTAGTATAAGTTTTAGCAAGTAAAATAATAAAAAGATTTGATAAGAAAAACGATAAAATCTAAATTAGTTTAACTAAAGGGGAATGCATGACAAACAAAATCAGTTTATTTGACACTCATTGTCATCTTGATTTCCCTGAATTGGTTGATAAGTTAGATTTGTATCTGAGTAAATCTGAAGAAGCTGGGATAATAGGTATCCTAATTCCCGGAGTCACAAAAGATGGTTGGCGCGCAATCCGTCAAATAACTGCAAAATATTCTATTTGCCATTCAGCATTGGGGTTACATCCTCTTTTTATGGATAACCATAAAGACAGCGATTTACACGACCTAGAAATGGCACTTTCCGTAGGTCCAATATCAGCGATTGGCGAATTTGGACTCGATTATCAAAAGTCTAAAATCAACTCTAGCCAGCAGGTGAAATTAGCCAAGGCTCAGATTAGTATCGCTTTATCAGCAGAACTACCCGTCGTTTTACATGTTCGTAAAGCACATGATGAAATGATAAAAATTCTGACTCAATTAAACTTTAAAGGTGGTGGTATTGTTCATGCTTTTAATGGGTCGGAACATCAAGCACACAAATATATTGATATGGGTATGAAACTGGGTTTCGGTGGAGCAATGACATTTCCTAGAGCGGCTAAACTACATCGACTAGCAAAAAAATTACCGCTCAAAAGTATAGTATTGGAGACTGACGCTCCAGATATGGCTCCAGTGACTTGTAAATTGCCCCATAATACGCCTTTACATTTATTTGATAACTTTCGTAGTTTGATTACTTTAAGAAATGAGGCTGCAGTGGAAATTGCGGATCAAATCACAATGAATGCCTTAGAAGTTTTAAAGCTCGATGGTTAAAATAACGACGTACAGTTTGCATATTTAACTATCACAGCTATAAATTAATTCAGTAACAAGTTAAACTCTCCGCAACCACTTGCGATTTAGGATCCCTATGCAAGACACTGTTTATCGAAAAGTTGATCTGATTGCTTTACTAAGATGGTTAGAAGAAGACAACGTAATTACAATAGAACAATCTAAAGAAATGACCAAGCAAATAAAGCTTGAAAAGCTTAGTGGGCATGCAATTAATCAAGTAGCACAATGCAAAGCTCAATCAACTAAACATCGTGGCAAAGTATTAACTGCAGAGCTTATAACCGAAAATGTAGCACGTTTATATGAATTGCCCTATGTCCGCTTAGATCCTCTTAAAATTAATGTTGATAGCGTTACTAGCATTATGTCTAAGGCATTTTCTGTTAGACATGAAATTTTAGCGTATGAAGTCACTCCAGATAGGGTTTTTATTGCGGTCGTTGATCCCTCTAAAAACACCTGGGTCGTTGGTTTAGAGCAAATTTTACGTAAGTCAATTCAATTGGTGATCGCAAATCCGGAAACAATCAAAAGATTACAAAGAGATTTTTACGCACTAAGCTCATCCATCAAAGGTGCTTCCGGTGAGAACCTACAAGATACAACCGTTGTCAATTTAGAACAGTTACTTGAAGTTGGTAAAGTTGGTGAGCTTGACGCGAATGATCAGCATGTTGTACAAATTGTTGACTGGTTATTGCAATATGCCTTTTCAGAGCGAGCCAGTGACATACATATCGAGCCAAGGCGGGAAACCGGTAACATTCGATTGAGAATTGATGGAATATTGCATGATGTATATAAAATGCCCGCTAATATTTCAGCTGCGGTTACTGCAAGATTTAAGATCCTAGGTAGAATGGATGTTGCGGAAAGACGTAAACCGCTTGATGGTCGTATAAAAACTAAAACACCAGATGGATTAGAAATAGAACTTAGATTATCGACTTTGCCAACGGCTTTTGGAGAAAAGCTAGTGGCTCGGATATTTGATCCGACTGTATTACTCAGAGATTTCAAAGAACTAGGTTTGAATAAAAAGACCGAAGATGATTGGCTCAATATGGTCAATCAACCCACTGGGATTGTTCTTTTGACTGGCCCTACAGGTTCAGGTAAAACTACAACTTTATATACCACATTAAAACTTCTCGCGACGTCAAAAGTTAATGTTTGTACGATTGAAGATCCGATAGAAATGGTTGAACCAGCATTTAATCAAATGCAGGTTCATCATGATATTTCAGTTGACTTTGCAAGTGGCGTTAGAGCTTTACTTCGCCAAGATCCTGATATCATCATGGTTGGTGAGATTCGTGACAAAGAAACTGCAGAAATGGCCGTTCAAGCTTCATTAACGGGACACTTAGTTATTTCCACGTTACACACAAATGATGCGTCATCTGCGATTACACGACTTCAAAATATCGGTGTTCCTTCTTATTTAATAAACGCGACATTGCTTGGTGTTATGGCGCAACGTTTAGTGAGAGTTTTATGTCCACATTGTAAGCATGCCGTGACACCAAATGTGGATTCTTGGAAAAAACTGACGGTGGGGTTTGATATAGCTGTTCCTAAATTGATGTTTGAACCAAAAGGTTGTGATGAATGTCGCCAATCAGGATATTTAGGGCGTCAGGGTATTTACGAGCTATTACCTATGAATAGCGAAATAAAAAATGCTTCGTCTAAGGGGCAAGAGGTTGCACCTATTAGAAAACAAGCGATTGCTAGTGGCATGACTTTATTACGGATTAGTGGGGCACAAAAGGTCGCTGAGGGGAAAACAACCGTTGATGAAGTGATGCGAGTCGCTTCTCCAAGCATGGAAGAGTAGCGATTAAACGGACTAATTTTAGCTCTGAAATAATCTCTGCAATAAATCTCTTAAAAAAGGTTTCCAAAAGCACCATTTAACGTTAAAATGCGCCTCCTTTTTACTGCGTGAAGACTTCTCATAGAGTTTTGAAACGTTTTGAGGCGATTGTTCTCCCCAAAATCAGTAAAAAAACGGTTTTATAAACCCCAAATTTGTAAATTTATTTGGATTTAATAATAAATCCATTAAAAGCATAAAGAATTTAGAGGAAGTTTGATTCATGGTAACCATTCGTTTAGCCCGTGGTGGCTCAAAAAAGCGCGCATTTTATCACATGGTCGTGACTGATAAGAGAAACGCACGAGACGGTCGCTTTATCGAGCGCGTTGGTTTCTTCAACCCTGTTGCAACTGGTCAAGAAGAAAGAATTCGTGTTGACAATGCAAGAGTTGATCATTGGGTTGGTTTAGGCGCTCAAATGAGTGATCGTGTAAGAAAACTGATTAAAGACCATAGCGCTGCTGCTGCTTAATTGCATATTAGCGATCTAGTAACAAGTTTCAAAAATACATGAGTAACTTAGCTCCGGCGAATAAACCGATTATAATTGGGAGAATTTCTGGAGTTTTCGGTGTGCACGGTTGGGTTAAAATATTTTCATTTACCGAACCTAGAGATAACATCTTAACCTACAAGCCTTGGTTAATTCGCAATAAAAGCGATTGGCAAACAATGGAAATAGTAAAAGGGCGCACTCAAGGCAAAACCTTGGTTGTTCAAATTGAAGGTGTAGATGATAGAGATAAAGCGCACGCTTTAATTGGGTGTGATATCGCGATTAACTCGGAACAATTAAGAGCATTGGAAGAAAATGATTTTTATTGGCGAGATTTGATTGGTTTAGATGTTCAAGAAGTCAATTCAGGTTTAATCGGTAACGTACAGTCAATAATGGCAACTGGCGCTAATGATGTTCTGGTTGTTATTGGAAAAGATGATGCGGGTAAAAAACGAGAAATTTTGATCCCATATTTATTAGATGATGTGATTAAAAAGATTGATTTAGATGAAAATCGAATACTTGTTGATTGGAATGAATTTTTGGACGGTTAATTAGTCGTTTTACAATATATTTTAGTTTCAGAAAGAAGTTAAATACTTAAATAACGACAGAGATTAATGTAGTGGAGTTAAATAAAGCTCAATGCGGTTTACAGCAATTACATTATTTCCAGAAATGTTTGAAGCAACTAAGCAATATGGTGTTGTTGGTCGTGCAGTAAAAGATAATAAAATTACGTTAGATTGTATTAATCCACGAGATTTTACCAAGGATAAACACCGAAGCGTTGATGACCGGCCTTATGGTGGCGGACCTGGAATGTTGATGACGATTGAGCCTCTAATTGCCTCAATTGAATCCATTTCAAAAGGGAATGGTCGTGATTTAAATATTGAGAGAAGTAAGGTTATATACCTTTCGCCTCAAGGAAAAAAATTAAGCCAAGAATTGGTTAAAGAATTAAGTCAGCAACAACATTTAATTTTGATAGCGGGTCGATATGAAGGTGTCGATCAAAGGTTCATAGACGAATCAGTTGATTTAGAAATATCACTGGGTGATTTTGTTTTAAGTGGTGGTGAAATTGCATCACTAGCCATAATCGATACGGTAGCTAGGCAAATTGCAGGTGTATTAGGTCATAGTGAGTCGGTTGTAGAAGACTCTTTTGAGGACGGATTATTAGATCATCCTCATTATACTAGACCAGAAGTGTACAAAGATAAAAAGGTTCCTGCTATATTATTGAGCGGTAACCACAAAGAAATAGATCGTTGGCGTTTAAAACAACGACTAGGTATTACGTGGCAGAAACGCCCTGATTTGTTAGCAAAAAAACAGTTAACAAACAATGAATTAGCATTGTTAGAAGAGTTTAAAAACGAGACTAAAGAAGTTAAAAATTAGAAAAAAATAAGTAGTTAAAACAAATTAAAAATTGAACATTTAAATTAGTAAGCGGAGCACACAATGAGTAAATTAGTAGCAATGATTGCAGATGAGCAATTAAAAACCGATATTCCTGAATTCGCACCTGGCGATACTGTAACAGTACAAGTTAAAGTAAAAGAAGGGGAGCGTGAACGTTTGCAGGCTTTTGAAGGTGTTGTAATCGGAATTAGAAACCGCGGAATCAACTCTGCGTTTACAGTAAGAAAGGTTTCTTATGGTGAAGGTGTTGAACGTTGTTTCCAAACTCACAGTACAATGATTGATAGTATTACGGTTAAGCGTCGCGGCGATGTTCGTCAGGCTAAATTGTATTACTTGAGAGAATTAAGTGGTAAGAAAGCTAGAATCAAAGAAAAATTAACTAAGAAATAAGTTAATTGATAGTAAAAATGAGTCAAATAAAAAACTCGCTATTTAGCGAGTTTTTTTATGCACGTTTCTATTCTTGCTGAAACTTGTACCTCGAGGTGGGATGGTTATAGTTACGTCAGACTCTTATCTGCTACTTCAAAAATATCTTTAGATAAGTTTTCAACCTGAAGAATACGACCAAGTTGCTCTTTTATTAAGGCTTGTCGTTTTACATCAAGCTTTTTCCAAACAGAAAAATGTTTAGTCAAGCGTGCACCAATCTGAGGGTTGATTTCATTCAGTTGAATAATCATATCACCACAAAATTCATAGCCACTGCCATTAGCATTATGGAACTGTGTCAAGTTGTTGGCGATAAAGCATCCTAAAACGGCTCTTACTTTATTAGGGTTTTTGATTGAAAATTTATCGTGTTGAAATAAGGCTTTCACTTGGCTAACCGCATCATCACTATCAACCACTACTTGAGCACTAAACCATTTATCTAAAACTAACTCTTCATTTGACCACTTATGATAGAATTTTTCGATTTGAGTTACTTTAGGTTGCCCGTTTGTTTTGCTTATGAGTTGTAGAGCATTAATTTCATCGGTCATGTTACTAGCATTGTTTTGTTGTTTGATTGCTAAGCCAATATATTTTGTATCATTACTAACCAATAAATAACTAAGTGAAATGTTTTTTAACCATCGTTTTCCTGAAGCATTTTCAGTTTCATCAGGTGAAGTTCTTAATTCATTATTTAAACCAGTATAATTATCCAGCCATTCTTGATCTAATGATTGTGCTAAATGATTTTTTAGTTGCTTATGTTTTTTGAATAAACGGTCTAAATTAATGGTACGGCTGTTTGCTATTAAAGAATTTATATCGGGCAATTGTAAAGCGAGAGCTTTCAACGAGTAATCTAAAGACAGATCCATTAAAATATTCTTAAATGAACTAACTAAGAGAGTTAATTCTGTGTTAGCTACTTCCTCATGTTCGGAATTTAAAATACGAGTCATTAGCTTTTGACCTGCATCCCAGCGATTAAAAGCATCTGAATCATTAGCAAATAAAATACCTAACTCCTCTTGGCTATATTCAAACTCATAATTAATCGGAGCGGTGAAATTTCTAAACAATGATGGAATGACATTGCTGTTCTTTAATTCAATATTGAAAGTTTGACTTGCTTCTGTTAAAACTAAAAGAGTTTCTGTTTGAAAATTATTTTCACCCTGGAGTTTAAATTGTGCTGGTTTGCCTTTTTCATTTATAAAACCAAGCGTGATTGGGATCATAAAGGGGGCTTTCTTTGACTGACCTGGTGTAGGTGCACATGTTTGAGTCAAAGAAAGTTGGATTTGACTATTTTGCATAGAGGACTTATCCTCCAAATTAATTAACGCAACTGATACTGTAGGTGTTCCCGCTTGACGATACCAATTTCTAAATAATTGCCAATCAACATTATTTGCTGTTTCCATAGAGACAATAAAATCTTCACAGGTCACTGCATTTCCATCATGAGTTTCAAAATAAAGATCCATACCTTTTCTAAAACCTTGTTCACCCAGTAAAGTGTTCATCATTCGAATAACTTCTGCGCCTTTGTTATATACGGTTACCGTATAAAAATTATTCATTTCTATGTATGAATCGGGTCTTATTGAATGAGCCATCGGCCCTGAGTCTTCGGCAAATTGTGCGGAACGTATGGTTTTCACTTGTTCGATTCTTTGCACCGCTCTAGATTGCATATCTTCACTGAATCTTTGGTCGCGATAAACCGTTAGACCTTCTTTTAGGCTCAATTGAAACCAGTCTCGGCAAGTTATTCGATTGCCTGTCCAATTGTGAAAATATTCGTGAGCGATAACGCATTCAACCCCTTCAAAATCTTTATCGGTAGCGGTTTTTTTATTAGCTAAAACGTAAGCCGTATTAAAAATGTTAAGCCCTTTGTTTTCCATTGCGCCCATATTAAAGTCGCCTACAGCAACAATCATATAACGGTCTAAATCATATTCACGTCCAAACTTTTCTTCATCCCATTTCATGGAATTAATTAAGCTTTGCATTGCAAAGCCACACTGATCAATTTTTCCCTTATCAACAAAAATTTGAAGTAAAATATTTTTACCAGAGCAAGTTGTAAAATGTTCTTCTAAACAATCCAAATTTCCAGCGACTAATGCAAATAAATAACTTGGTTTAAGGAAAGGGTCGTGCCACTCAACATAATGTCTATTATTGGGTAAGTCTCCCTTATTAGTAGGATTGCCATTTGACAATAATAGCGGGTATTGTTCTTGACTGCCTTCTACTCGAACAAAAAATTCTGACATGACATCTGGTCTATCAAGATAGTAAGTTATCTTTCGAAATCCTTCCGATTCACATTGAGTACAAAATTTTTCATTGGAAGTATATAGTCCTTCAAGCGAGGTGTTTTTTTGAGGAATAATTTTAACTTTGGTTTGAAGCGTAAATGAATTTGAGACTTTATGAAGTGTTAAGCCATTGGCATGAGCATGGTATTGATAAGAATCGATTTGTAGTCCATCGATTTTCAATTCAAGTAACTCTATTTCTATACCATTGAGTTCTAGCGCTTGTAATTTATCTTGTTTATCATCAGGGTTCCTAACAATGGAAAGTTCAGATTCTACAATAACGTGATCATCAAAAAGGTGAAAACTAAGATTGGTGCGTTTAATTAAAAACTGGCTAGCTTTATAATCTTTTCGATATTTAGTGATTACTTTAGAGGTTTTTACAGGCATTTAATCGTTCTTTTTCTTTAGTTAATCTTATATAGCTAATTATAACAATCAGTTGTTCTAAATGACAGGTGATCAACGCTTGTTAATCAATGTATGTGAGGCATATCATTTTGAAGCTGACGCTTTACCATCAATAACTTAGCGAGCTGGTAAGACCACAAACTCCTAAAAGGTCACTAAATGTTGTTAATTTCGCTAAAAACAAGTTGAAAAAACGTTAAATGAAGTGAAACTGCTATACATGAAGGTCTTAAAACCGTATCATGCGCTCAAAACTTCTTTTGCCTATTTTAATCGTTATTAACAGTGATGAGTGTTGGTGAAAGTCTTTAAATCAAAACAATAGACGTGATTTTAGTTCGTTTTTTGATTGACTTTAATTACGTAACAGGAGGATTGGCTTTGAATACTGTAGCAAGATTTGAAATAAAATATTTGCAATATATGGATGAAAAAGGAACTTTCATTAGTAATGATGTTCCTCCAGCTTTTGCGCGAGATCTAGATCAACTAATTTCTTTATATCGTGATATGAATAGAATTCGATTATTAGATCAAAAAGCCTATGCGTTACAAAGAACTGGCAAAATGGGTACCTACCCTGCGGCTACTGGGCAAGAAGCAATCGGTGTGGGCTTTGGCGCTGCGATGACTAAGGAAGATGTACTGGTTCCTTATTATCGAGGACAAGCGTCGATGGTTCAACATGGCGTGTTAATGGAAGAAGTGCTGCAATATTGGGGTGGCTATGAAGCTGGCTGTGATTATAAAGTCGCCAAAGAAGATTTTCCAATCGCTGTACCTATAGCGACACAATCTTTACATGCAACGGGTGTTGCAAAAGCTATGCAAATGCGAGGTGAAAAGCGCTGTGTATTTACTGAAATTGGAGAAGGAGGAACCTCGCAAGGCGATTTTTATGAAGCGTTAAACGTGGCCGGAATTTGGAATCTCGGGGTAGTTTTTATTATTAATAATAATCAATGGGCTATATCTGTTCCAAGTAAAATACAAACTAATTGTGAAACGTACGCTCAAAAAGCAATCGGTGCAGGAATAGACTGTATCCAAGTCGACGGCAATGATGTAATAGCTGTAAAAGATGCCTCTGATCAGGCTGCTGAAAAAGCTAGAAATGGTGGAGGCCCAACGGTCATTGAATGTATCAGTTTAAGGCTTTGTGATCATACCACTGCAGATGATGCGACAAGATACCGCCCAGATGGTGAACTAGATGAAGGTTGGGAAAAAGAGCCAATTTTAAGACTAAGGAAATATTTAGAAAGTAAGAATGTCTGGGGTAAGTCAGAAGAAGAGTCAATGCTTGTAGAGTTAGCCGCTGAAGTGCAAACTTCGGTTGATAATTATTTGAAAACGCCAGTCGATCCTCCTGAAGCAATGTTTGATTACTTGTATGAGGAACTACCTGAAAGAACCAAGCTTCAAAGAGAGATAGCGATTCAGCGAGGTGCAAAATAATGAAAGCGAATACTGTAAAAACTATCACTTTAATTGAAGCGGTTAATATGGCCGTTTCTCATGAAATGGGTGTTGATAAAGAAGTTGTCGTATTTGGTGAAGATGTTGGAATCAATGGTGGTGTATTCAGAGCAACTGACGGCTTACAAGAAAAATATGGAAAAGAAAGAGTAATCGACACACCATTAGCTGAAGCGATGATTGCAGGAATCGCGATAGGAATGGCAGCTCAAGGAATGAAGCCTGTTGCTGAAATACAGTTTATGGGATTTATTTTTCCAGCGGCCGATCATATTATTTCTCACTGTGCTCGTATGCGAAATCGAACTCGTGGTCGATTAACTTTACCGATGGTGATTAGAGCACCATTTGGTGGCGGAATTCACGCGCCTGAAAATCATTCAGAAAGTACGGAAGCTATTTTTGCACATATTCCTGGATTAAAAGTGGTCATACCGTCTAATCCTTCTAGAGCATATGGTTTAATGCTGGCCGCTATTCGAGATCCTGATCCGGTTATTTTCTTAGAGCCAAAAAGAATATATCGGATTGAAAAGCATGAAATTGAAGATAACGGTGAAGAATATCCACTTGGTGTCTGTTTTGTTGATCGTGAAGGAACTGATATAACTTTAGTTAGCTGGGGTGCGATGCTTCACGAAACAAAGCAAGCCGCAGAAAAACTAGCAAAAGAAGGTATTAGTGCTGAGGTCATTGATGTTGCCACAGTGAGTCCTTTAGATATTGACACAATATTGGAGTCCGTAGAAAAAACAGGTCGTCTTTGTATCGTGCAAGAAGCACCAAAAGCAGGAGCATTAGGCTCTGAAATTGCTGCGGAAGTTGCCGAAAAGTGCTTGATGAGTTTGCTAGCGCCAATTGGTCGTGTATCAGGCTATGATATAGTGATTCCTTATTATCGTTTAGAAAAACAGTACATGCCAAAAATTGATTATATCATCGAAGAAGCTAAACGAATTGTGGAGTATAAATGAGAACTTTTGAATTACCCGATTTAGGGGAAGGTTTACCCGATGCTGAAGTCGTTCGCTGGTTAGTTAAGGAAGGAGATTTAGTTGCTCTAGATCAACCCATGGTCGAAATGGAAACGGCAAAAGCGGTTGTTGAAGTTCCTTCACCTTATAAAGGCGTGATTACCAGGCTTTGTGGCCAAGAAGGTGAAGTGATTCTTGTTGGTGCTGTGTTGGTTGAATTTGATGGCGAGAGTAATAGTTCTAGTAAAACAATTGAGCCTGAAGTTAAAAAGACAACTGAAACAGTTGTAACGAGCCAAGCAACTAAACCGGATTCAATTGCTAACAGTGACGCACAGGTATTTATTCTACCCGATTTAGGCGAAGGTCTGCCTGATGCAGAAATCGTTAGATGGCTAGTCTCGGAAGGAGATGATTTAACGCTGGATCAACCGATGGTTGAAATGGAAACCGCTAAGGCTGTTGTTGAAGTTCCTTCGCCTTTTACTGCTAAAGTCGCAAAGTTACATGGACAAGCTGGTGATGTAATTGATGTTGGCGCGATCTTAGTTTCTTTCGGTTCTGGAACATCAGTTGAACTGCCTAAAATAGAGCAACCCAAAATAGAACAAGCTGAGGTAGAACCAGCCCAAGATAAACCTACTGATGCAGCCACGGTTGTTGGCGCGGTTCAAGTGGGTAACCAAATAGTCACAGAATCTGCTAGTGCGGTAATCAAAGCTTTAGCTAAAAAGTTAAAGGTCGATCTGAAACAAGTCATCGGTACAGGGAGCGATGGTGCAATCTCTCAAGCTGATATCAAACAAGCCAAGAAAGACGGTAAATTAATAGGCTCAAAGTTGCCTGTTAGCGTTTCTGTGCCTGTAAACACCCTACTAAATAATAACCAACAGAATAACGAAAATCCGTTAGATTTTAAAGCATCGCCAGCGGTAAGAGCGCATGCTCATCGTTTAAATGTTGCTCTTTCTGTTTGTGCTGCAACCGGTAAAAAAGGAACGATTACTAAGTCGGATGTTGATCTAGCATTTAAACAACCTTCATCTTTCACAGCGCCATTACTAACTGTTGCTCCAGTACTTTCAAAAACAGGTGGGTTGCCGACGGTGCAAGTCAGTGTTGAACCGCAAACTATTAGAGGTGTAAGACGTGCAATGGCTATGGGAATGGCAAAATCTCATGCTAGCGTTGTTCCTACAACATTAATGGAAGACGCTGATATCACCACTTGGCCAAAACAAGATTCATTAGCACGTTATGTGCGAGCGTTAGTGTTTGCATCTAAAATAGAACCTGCACTAAATTGTTGGTTTGATGGTGAAAAATTTGAACGTTTAGTTCATCCAAATGTTCATGTAGGGATTGCGATAGATTCGCCAGACGGATTGTATGTGCCAGTCGTGCATGATGCTGATAAAAAAGATGCCACTCAAGTAAGAGCAAGAGTACAAGAGTTGCGTCAAAAAATTGAATCGAAAGGTTTAAAACAAGAAGACCAACAGGGCGCGACAATCACTCTTTCTAACTTTGGCTCTATTGCCGGGCGTTATGGATCACCGGTTGTATCACCTCCTCAAGTTGCAATACTCGGTACAGGTCGTTTTAGATATGAGCTTAAGTTGACTGAAAAAGGAATTGAGAATCGAAAAATGTTACCGCTTTCTCTAACTTTTGATCACAGAGCTTGTACCGGCGGCGAAGCGGCAAGATTTTTAGCGTCCGTTATTGAAGATTTGCAAAAAACAGTTTAAAGCTTGGATTTAGTTTAACTTGATGTGGATTGGTTGAGTGTTAACTCTCAACCAATGTGATTCTCATCGATAGATCAAGCGCTTTAATATCTTTGGTTAGCGCACCAACTGAAATAAAATCAATTCCGGTTTTTGCTATCGCTGCAATTGTCTTTAAATTTACATTTCCAGAAGCTTCTAATTTTGGTTGGTATTTAGATTTCCTAACTAAAGATACCGCTTTAACTAAGTCTGCATTTAAAAAGTTATCCAGCATCACAACTTCTGCCTTTCCATCAATAGCTTGCTGCAATTCTTCAAGATTTTCGACTTCAATTTCGAGCAATTTGTTAGGATTATTTTTAACTGCTGAAGATAACGCATTACTTATGCCCCCGCAGGCCATAATGTGATTTTCTTTAATCAAAAAAGCGTCTGCAAGTCCAAATCGATGATTTTGGCCACCAGCTATTTTTACCGCATACTTCTGCCCAAATCGCATACCTGGGATTGTTTTACGGGTATCTAAAAGTTTAGTGTGATCTGAACCCATTGTTTTAATATATTCCGCAGTTAATGTTGCGGTAGATGAAAGCGATTGCAAGAAGTTCATGGCGCTTCGCTCGCCAGTTAGTATTTGACGAGCGCACCCTGATATTTCACAAATCAAATCATTAGCTTTGATCTGTTCACCATCATTAATGTGCCAATGAATTGAAAGATCACTAGATAGAACATTAGGTGTTAACAATGCAAAAGTTTTTTCAACCCAAGCTTGTCCACATAAAATACCGCTTTCTCTGCTAATTAGCCTTGCGCTTGCTCTGGTATTTTTTTGAATCAAATTTGCTGTGATATCTAAATTTTCAAATATCAAAGCCAGATTTAGGTCAGAATCATTAA
>JBLIBL010000072.1:0-16629 GCA_047633355.1 Polaribacter sp. | reverse complement strand
TACAATTTTCCAGGAAAAATTTCGTATGAAAACCCTAATTAATCAAATGATGAACCAATTATCGGAAGAGGATCAATCGATTTTTTCCGAGCTGGCAATCAAATTAAATCAACTTAAAGGTGATGTTAGTCAGTTATCTGAAAGTGATTTAAAAATAATTTCAGATATGGAAAATAAATATACTGACAAATTGTCATCATTTGATGATGAAGTCATTCAGAATCAAACCATATTAGATGATCAGACAGAAGAGCCAGCATCCGAAACTAACCTGGTAGAAACGGCATTTGCAGTTTATGTGAAACAACTTCTTGCTCGTGATTTAAATAGTCAGTTTCCCAAGGAAGAAGACGCTATTAAATTTGCCTTTCAAAATAAGTGGATTGCGCAAGATTTAAAAGAGGTTAAAAAAGCAGAAGACGTTTTTGATCTTTATAAAAATGATATTGGTAATGCTAATCAATGGCGAGAATCGACAGTAGGGATTGATGCCGATAAAAGTATGGCAGTCGGAATGACATGGTTTATGGTGGTCTTTGCCCTTTATAAACAGTTGTAAATCATCGATGGGCGCGAATACGCAGTATCAATAGAGGGTCCAAAAGAAGGTCAGAGTCGCTTTAAATTTCGCCTTAAATTGTAGAGTAAAATTAATTCTATTCAATTTTTAGCGGTTGTTAAACGATTGATTTTAAAAACAACTCGGACCTTTGAATGCACATTTTAAATAACTAAAGCCCCAACACTGATTTTCCTTGCTCAAATACTATATCAACCGGGATATTCGCTTTTTCAAGCAATGCTAAGTCAGCGGCAAGTTGTTTAGTAATAATTCCTTTAGTCGCTAATAAATCAACGGCACCAAGGTAGTCACCATCACCTTGTAAAGTAAGGATTAATTTAGACAATGCATTCATAGCTAAGGTCATTTTGTCAAAATTAACACTATACTGCCCGTTGGTTTCATCGCGAGAAAACGCACCCATTTCCTTAAAGAAACTAAAACGCACCATATTCGCTTTGCCATGAGCCGATGAAGCACCAAACCTAACGCTACGGAAAATACCGGCTAAAAAGGTTACATAGTTATCCATTAACTTACCTTGGTTTAAATCACCTGATTTAAACAACTCAGAAACCATATATAAACCAAGAATATCAGCCTTGCCTTCTTCTAATGATGAAGCCGTTTCTTTTAAGCTGCCTCTAACGGTTCCACTGCCATCTAACGTATTCTTAATACCCAAGCCGTGCGCTACTTCATGAAACATAGTGTTTGTAAAAAATGCGTCAAAAGTGATATATTGTCTTTGATCTTCGGCGATTAACTGATTGGCAATCGGTACTAAAATATGCTCAAACTTGGCTTGCATTGCATTTTTTAACTGCAAACGACGAGTTCCTTTAGCTAGCTGAACTTCTTCATCATTAGGAAGATTGATAGCAATTGTTTTTGAACCTGCGTTACTGTGGCCAGCATAAAAAACAACATCATAAGCATTTAGGTCAGAATCAGTGCCTGGTTGTTCTTGTTTATATTTTTCTTCTACCGGTAAACCTTTTTGTAACTTAGGTAGGTATGATGCAAAGCGAGATAGTTTGTCACTCCATTCTAAATCTTTGATCAAAACGTAAGACTCATAAGCGGCACGATAACCAAATAACAAATCTTCATAAGTTTCAATAGGACCGATGACTAATTCAATCTGGTTATTTTTCATATCCATCCAAGCTAAATCACTTTTTTGGAATTTATCAGTCATAAGCGCATCAGCTCGCATCATTAAGTAATTTTTAAACTCTTTATCAACTGCAAATTTAGAGGCTGACTGAAGGATTTTAGCTGCTTTTTCTAATTCTTCACGATATTCCTCATGAAATGGTACAGAAAATAATCCACCATCTTCATCCCTTTTTATAATTGAATAAAGCCCTTTAGCATCGTCAATTGAAGCTTTATCAAACTCTTCTTTGTTCATATCAGCAGGATAAAACTGGGCTCCTTTTGATTTTTCAGCATAACTATCAATAAAAGGTTTATCACCATTTAATCGATCCCAAGGACCATAATTAATATCAGCAAAATTTTGTGCAGGAGACCCTTCTAAAGATTTCAAAAATTCAGCTTTATTACCAAACGCTTGTTTCCAATAGAGTTCATCCATTATTTTAGAGGCGTCAATCAATAAGCCGATCATTTTCTTTTGGTCATCATTTAAATGGCTTAAATTGCTTGTTAAAGCCACCTTTTTATAAATATTAAAACGAGGATTACTTACTGGCGTTGATTGTTCAATCGTTTTATTTGTGGTTTTGCTTTGTTCCGCGTCTAATGGCTTATTAGTTTCTTGAGAGCAGTTGCTAACTATAAAGGATGAAGCAATTGCTAAACTCAGTACAAATTTATATTTCATATTAGATGATTCCATAATTAGATGAGGACTTTATCGAGAAGTGACACTATATCTAGAAATTACTGCTTAGTATAACATTAGCTAATCGCTAGTTTTGAGATAATTTTGGTAATATTTTAGAAATCGTAGATGTTTTGCTAGAAATGTTGAGATGTTTTTATAAATGCGAGTGAATCACCAGAACCCTTGACCGCCAGAAAGAACTTTCATAGAGAGATAGTTTTCCATATTTTGTAAGGCTTATAATACTTCCATAGATTTTTTAGAAAGCGCTTGGATTAGCTCATTAAATTCCTTCCATTCACAATGTTCACTAGCACGGTTAAGCAAATTATGACCAATTTCATGTAGTTCTTTATGCGGTTTCTCTACTAAGTTATAAAGTTTGTTATCTTCAAAATGGAAAGCACAGGAGTAGTACCATTTTCCTAGTTTACATTTTGTATGATCTAGCTCTGGGCAAGTTCCAATATTATCTAACTTTCCATCTTCTGTAGAACTATTTAAGAAAATCGCCGAATCTACAATTCCCTTTCGCCATTGAATATGATCGAGTTGAGCCATGTAAAGTAAGCCAATAGGTTTAGCTGGGTAGCTTTCATAGATATTGCAATAATGGACAAATTGCTCAAGACTCATGGGTTTTCCTACTAGGTACCCCTGGACTATTTTAAAGCCATAATTTTGAAGCATTTGGTAAGACGCCATATCTTCTATACCTTCAGCAACCACATTTAAATTAAGTTGATGCACCATTCTTATTGTGGCTTGGATTAAGGCATGTTTTTTGTTTGATGCCATTACGTCATCGATTAAACTTTTATCAATTTTAATCGTGCTAAATGGCCATTTGCTAAGAGAGGTTAATCCAGAGTGGCCAGCTCCAACATCATCCATAGCAATTGATATTCCTGTTTCTGCGAGTCTTGTTAGGCAAGTTTTTGCCAATTTATCATTTAGAAGAACTGTTTCGGTCACTTCGATTTCTATATTTTTTGCTTCTATTAATTTATTGTCTAAAGCCTGAATGACAATTTCTGTAAAAACATCATCATCAAAATCCTTTCCTGACGCATTAAATGAAACTACTATATCGCTATCAATGGACGTAATTAATGCCATGTCTATTATAAGGTGATTAAGCACATATGAGGTAATGTCTTTAATTAAATCTGATTTTTCGGCCATTGGTACAAATTTAAAAGGCGGAATTAAGCAGCCATCGGACTTTTTCCAACGAATTAGCGCTTCCGCACCACAGATTTAACCTGTGATCATTGGTACTTTTGGCTGGTAAAAAAGTACGAACTCTTCACTTTCAATAGCCTGCTTAATATCAATAACAGTAATATTGTTGTCGGTATTTGACATCTAGTTAAGCTCTAGTTGGTGAAAAATTGGATGAAATGTTTTTTAAAATGCACTTTTAGTACCTATTAAATGTAGTCTACAGTACTTATAAGTCAATAGAGTGTGTGGTATTTGAAAACCTAATCTATACACAGATTAATATAGATACGAATGATTCAGTTTTTGTTCAGATGTTTTTTGTTTAAATAGCGGCATTGTTTGGAAGTCTGTTCGTTTTAGTGACAGATGATAAGAATTTAGACAACGTATTACAGTTATAAAAACGAAGAGGATTTGAGATGAAATTGAATTTACCATTAAGCGTTCTATTGATTGCATTGGCTAGCTCAAACATTCAGGCAGATGATATCAATAAATTAGAAAGTTTAAAAAAATCAATAGTGAGCAAGGGGCTAAGTACTAAAGGTTTAAACACACGAAGCACAAAATCTTCAGATAATAAAGCATTGGTTTTAAAAAAAGATACGAATGCGAAAATCTCTAGACGCACAAGTGTTATTAAAAATGCATTAAATCAAAGAATAATAAATAGCCCAAAAGACACGCAAAAAAGCAGTCTTAAAATTCGCCCAGATCCTCCACAAAAAGCATCAAAAGTTGATGGTTTTAGTTTGTATTCAGCGAGCGCGTATTTAAATTATGATCTAGATGGCGATGGCTATTACAGTGATTTTACAATTGAATTTGATGCTGATTATAATGGAGGTTATGCAGATGTTTATTGTGTTCTTTATTATTCAAAAAATGGCGGCGCTTGGATTGAATACTTTGAAACGGATATATTCGAAATATATTTAGATGATTCAACAGATACTTATCAAGTAACTTCTCGTTTAATCACTGAGTTCCCAACCAGTGATTATGATATTTTAGTTGATTTATATGAGTTTGGTGTTTCAGGAATAGTTGCGACTATTAGCTCTGACGATACACAAAATTTATTTGCATTACCTTTAGAAGATGAGGCTCATGAATTGAATTCTAATGAGAGCCAAATTACCTATGTGGCATCAACAATTAGCAATGATGCAGATGGTGATAACTTTTATACTGATTTAACATTAGAATATGATATCAGTAGTGTTTATACAGGTGACTTAGTTTATGCAGATTTTATTTTGACTAATAACGATAAACTATGGAGTCAAAAGTTAACAACAGATAGCTTTGTACTGGGGAGTCAGACAGAGTTTGTCGATTTAGTTTTAAATTCCGGTTATCCAGCGGGTTGGTACGATGTTCAGATCAATTTGATTAATGTCTATACCGGTGAAATTATAGCAAATGCAGCTCAAGACTTTACTTCACTTGCATCATTAAAATTGGAATCCGTGAATAACGATAATCATTATGATACGCCTACGGCAGGTGGTGCAGTAGTTAATAACGGTGCTGATTCTTATGAAAGTGGTGGCGGTGCAATATCGAGCTATTTTTTATTCTTATTCTTCTTGATTGGCGTTTACATCAGGGAGATTAAGACACAGAAAAATCGTTTTAAGAGTCAGTTAAAATCAAATCAAATAACCTAACAGCAAGCCAGATCAAAGTTTATTGGCTGGTTTATTGGTGATTTTTTATGTTGATCATTAAAATGCATGAAATGAACGTTAGAACGATGCTTACCACAACTAAACTCCGGAAAAATATTACCCGAATCGTTTTTCAATTTTATTCTTAACAACTGACTTTCCTTTCCTTTAAGTTCTAACATGAAATTACCTAAAGGTGCGGATTGTAATGTCCAACTAGTTTTATCTCTAATTAAACGTAATATGACATCAATGCTTGTTTCAACTCCCTTGATATCACTCACCCATAAATTTAATTTTTCTTGTCTTTGATGATGATGAGAGTTTAAAAATAAAAACAGATCAGGACAATCAAATTGGCAGTTGCCACCAGGGATACTAGATCTTTGTTTAACAGTGGCAATGAAGGGATCTTTACGTATTTTGTCACCAAACTTACCATCATAATTTAATGTCCAATGATGAAGTTGAGTCAACTGTTTTAAAAAATTGGCGAGCTTACTGACTTCGACATTGGGGTTCGCTACAAGCATCTTGAAATATTTGATATAGCGAGCGAGCTCTTTAATCAGTTCAGCCTTTGAATCTCCGGCTTCTAACATTTCTAATATTTCAAATAGATATTTTAATGCGTGAATATGGTTTTCAGCATTGAGGGAAAGTGTATTCAATTTAAAGCTTTTAAATAGAGACTCTAGTCTCAGGAAACGGCGAACATTTTCCTTTAATGGATATTCAAAAAGTAACACTTGATTGTCCATATGAATTCATTTCACTATTAAATAGATTGATAAAATTTATGTAGTCGATTGACTTGATTTTGTACATCTTGTTTAGTTTTATTATTATCAATAACATCATCTGCTAGTGCAAGTTTTTCTTGGAGACTCGACTGATTATTGATAATGGCTAAAGCTTCTTCTGTTGAGCGTCGATCACGTTTGACTATACGTTCAATTTGATTTGTTTGCTCTGTTTTAACCACAAGTATCCTATCGATAAATGATTGTAGTCGAGTAGGGACTTTTGCGCCTTTATCAATTAGCAAAGGTATATCTAAAATTACATATTTAGATTTAACATTTGAGAGTTGAAGTTTCATTTCCTGATTAACTAAAGGATGGCTATATTGATTTAACCAGTCAAGTTGCTCACGATCTGAGAATACTATTTGCCCTAAAGCTTTTCTATTGAGCTCGCCTTTAGGAGCAAGAATGCTATTCCCAAAGTGCTTGACTAGTGGGAGCAAATGTTCAGAATTTGGTTTAAATAAATGCTTAGCAATTTGGTCTGCATCAATTATTTCAATGCCAAGTTCTGAGAAGTATCGACTGACTAGAGATTTACCGCTTGCAATACCGCCAGTTAAACCTATTTTTAACATGCAATTAAATTTCTTTTAAAAATAAATTGTACGTACTGTACTACGTACATTAAATATGTCTAGTTTAATTGGATAGTTTAATTGAACGCTCAATTTGAAATGAGTCGGGAGTAGCGAATGTCTAATAGTGTATCAATGGCGGAGCTTAATAAGAGAGCCAATGCCATCATAAATGAAGTGGTAGAGTCCGGTGAAAGTGTTACCGTATACAAACATGGCACCGCAGTCGCCGAGATTGCTTCTATCGACGAAAATAAAGTGAGGGAAGATGCTATAGAATACTTTCTAAATAATCCGCCATTGAAGGTCGATACACCGATAGATAAAATGATTGCGGAAGGTAGTAACCGTGGGATATAAGACACTTATAACTATTGAGCGATATCCAAATCTTTTAGTTCTTGATAATAGTTTGGTTATGCGTTGGTTTTTTAACGACGGTTCAGATTCCGATCTTGAGTACGCAGAAGCTGTTCTTGGTTATATGAAAATAAATGATGTAAAGCCCGTTGTTCCTACTTTGTGGGTGAGTGAAGCTTGTTTTGTCTCAAATGGTTACGTGAAGAACAAGAAACACTCTACTGCTATTGTTGAAGAAAAACTAGTCAATGCTTTTGATATGTTTCTAGTTGTTGATCCAAAATTAGAACCGAAAACGCTTTTTGCGTATGCAAACCGGCATAACATACCGGATTATGATGCCAATTATGCATTATTGGCCGCTAATTTAAATTGTCCAATTGCTACTTTAGACAAAAGATTAGGAAAAGCCGTTGTCAAAGCAAACGGTAGCCTACTAGAAAAGTTTAAATGAAATGTAGGATATGCTGGCGGCTTAAGCGTTACAAACCAGAAAATGCTAGATATTGATCAATCATCCAATCACCCCAAATCCAAGCAATCCAACCTGCAACGGCTAAATAAGGTCCAAAAGGAATTTTAGTTTCTTTGCCTTTACCTTGTATCGCTAGTAATAGCCCGCCAAGAATAGCACCCACGCCGGCAGAAAGAACAATAGTTAAAAGCACCTTTTGCCAACCCATAAAAGCGCCAATAACCGCTAGAAGTTTGAAATCACCATATCCCATACCTTCTTTGCCGGTAATAATTTTGAATAACCAATAAACACTCCAAAGAGAGAGGTAACCAACTAGTGCGCCAATAAGAGATGTTTCGAGAGGGATGTAAAGATTAAAATAAGCGACAAAAAGACCAAGCCAAACTAAGGGTAAAGTCATAGTGTCTGGCAATATCTGGTGATCAATATCGATAAAGCTCATTGCAATAAAGTAAGCTGTTAATATCAAAGCAATAATTAAAGGCCAACCGAACAGAAAGCTCTGAGCGGCTAATGCAAAACAAACTCCTGTTAATAATTCAACAAAAGGATAGCGTAGTGATATAGCGGTTTTACATCCTTTACATTGACCTTTCAAAAACAAATAACTGATAATTGGAATATTTTCTAAACCTGATATTTTATGTTCACATTTTGGACAAGCAGAGCGGGGCACAACCATGTTGAATTTAGAGGGTTGTTTATCTATAGGGGATTCAGGTGGCTTAAGTTTGAAACCACGTTCAAGCAATATATCTTTTGCCATTTGCTCCCACTCTCTGAATAACATAATGGGGTAACGAAAAACGACTACATTGAGAAAACTACCGACAAGTAAGCCGAAAATTAAACAAAAGATAGTTAAAATTGTTTGGTTTGTCTCGAGTACTAAAAAGAGTTTGTCCACTTATCAATATCCTTTAGAATTGAAAAAGGCTGGTAAAACCAGCCTTTGAATTTGCAGTACAATAAATATTAACCTACAACTTGACCTAATTGGAATATTGGTAAGTACATAGCGATTATTAGCCCACCGACTAATACACCGAGAACTGCCATAATAAGTGGCTCTATTAATGCGCTCAAACCATCTACTGCATCGTCAACCTGTTGTTCATAAATATCGGCGACTTTACTCAGCATTGCGTCAATGGAACCTGACTCCTCACCTATAGCAACCATCTGTACCACCATATTTGGAAATATTCCTGTTGATTGCATTGCCATGTTCATCTGCATACCTGTTGTAACATCATCTCTTATTTTATAGATCGCATCTCTGTATAATGCATTGCCTGATGCACCAGCGGCTGAATTTAAAGCTTCTACTAGAGGTACGCCTGCTGCAAACGTTGTAGATAATGTCCGGGTAAATCTAGCTATTGCGGCTTTATGAAGTAACTCCCCAACGATAGGAGCTTTTAACAAAACCTTATCTTGCCGATCTCTCATACTTTTTGATTTTTGCAACATATATTTGTATGTAATACCAAAGCCAATAGCACCAAACAAAAATATCCACCAATATGCCACCATAAAATCGGAGATCCCGATAACAAATAAAGTAAATCCAGGTAGTTCTGCACCAAAACCTTGGAATATTTCTCTAAATTGCGGAACCACTTTTACTAATAATATAGCAGTTACAATGACCGCTATTAATACAACAGCAATTGGGTAGTTAAGTGCTTTCTTAATTTTTGATTTTAGAGCTTCTGTTTTTTCTTTATAAAGAGCAATTCGATCTAACATTCCTTCTAGTGAGCCAGATTGTTCACCAGCATCAACTAAATCACAAAATAAATCATCAAATTGTTTAGGGTGTTTACGCAAAGAGTCAGCCATTGTTTGACCCGCTTCAATATCAGCTTTTACACTTAATAAAAGATCTTGAATTGAGGCTTTTTCATTTCCCCGGCCAATAATGTCAAATGATTGAACAAGAGGTACTCCAGCTTTCATCATGGTGGCTATTTGTCTAGAAAATAAAGCAACATCTGCCGCTTCAACAGGCTTTCCTTTGCCACTACCAAATAATGGCTGAGCTACTTTATTAACTTTAATCGGGCTTATACCTTGCTTTCTTAACTGTGCTTTAATCACAGCTGAAGTTTCAGCGGTCATTTCACCTTTTATTTTCTGTCCTTTTTTATCGGCACCTTCCCATTTAAAGTTGTGTTGCTTAGGCGCTTTAGCAGCCTTGGAGCTTTTACGGGCCAGTTTTTTACTTTGTGTCGCTTGAACAGCCATTACATATCCTTGAATCTTTAATTATAAGATTAACACCTAAACATTTGTTAAAACCAGGGTCGTAAACCGGGTACGGAGTCACTTAAATCAAATGCGTCATTTCTATTTAATTGCTAATTTTAGGCCAGATATCTGGGTTATAACATAACCCTAGCGACTCCGCCCCTTTACTTTAATAATATTGTTGTTCTAATGCTGCGTCACTCGATTAACTTCTTCTAACGACGTAACGCCTTGCATAACTTTCATCAATGCCGAACGGTGTAAATCGTTCACACCTTCCTTTGCCGCTTGTGCTCCAATATCAAGTGCGTTACCGCCGTCCATTAATATTTGCCCCATTTCCTTTGAAAATTTCATTACCTGATAAACACCCACACGCCCTTTATAACCGTTTACACATTTATCACAACCGACTGGTTCAAATATTTTGAATTTACCTATTTCATCTTCTTTAAAACCACGCTCAAGCATAACTTCTTTGGGTAATGTGATCTCATTTTTACAATTTTCACAAAGTCGTCTAGTTAGCCTTTGTGCAATCACTAAATTGACACTGGTTGCAATATTAAAAGCTGGTACACCCATGTTTATCATTCTAGTAATGGTCTCTGGAGCACTGTTTGTATGTAACGTTGATAATACTAAATGACCGGTTTGAGCGGCCTTTATTGCAATTTCCGCCGTTTCTAAATCTCGAATTTCTCCAACCAGAACTATATCAGGATCTTGTCTTAAAAATGAGCGTAATGCCGTCGCAAAAGTTAAACCTTGTTTTGGATTAACATTGACTTGATTAACGCCTTCTAGATTGATCTCAACCGGATCCTCGGCCGTTGATATGTTGGTTTCAACGGTATTAATAATATTCACGGCGGTATAAAGCGAAACAGTTTTACCACTACCTGTAGGGCCGGTTACAAGCACCATACCTTGAGGTTTATGAATAGCTTCCATAAATAAATCTTTCTGCTCAGGTTCATACCCTAATACATCTATACCTAATTTAGCGGCAGCAGAATCTAAAATACGCATGACTATTTTTTCGCCAAAAAGAGTCGGTAATGTACTCACACGAAAATCGATGGATTTGGTCTTAGAAAGCTTTAATTTGATTCGACCATCTTGCGGGATTCTTTTTTCAGAAATATCTAATTTAGACATAACTTTTAATCTAGCGGCAATTCGAACTGATAAATTAACAGGGGGACTGGCAACTTCAGATAGTATTCCATCAATTCTAAACCTCACTCTATAACGTTTTTCATAGGGTTCAAAGTGTAAGTCAGATGCGCCTTTTTTAATGGCATCAAGGAGAATTTTATTAACAAACCGGACTATAGGCGCTTCGTCTGCACCATTATCATCGTCACCTTTGTTGGAGTCTTCATCAACGGTTTCAAGATCCATATCTTCAAAGTCATCATCTCCGAAGTTCCCCATATCTTCGCTTTCTTTTTCTTCAATAACTTTTTCGATAATGCTTGTGAGTTTTGTTTCTTCAATAAGAACGGCTTCAGAGGTTAATCCTGAATGAAATTTGAATTCATCTAGTGCGGCTAAGTTTGTAGGGTCGGAAACACCGACATAGAGTCTTTTGCCTCTTTTAAAAAGCGGTATTGCATGGTGCTTCTTAATTAAAGCTTCGCTGACAAGTGTGGTAGCAATTTGCTCAAAGTCGATTGAGTTAATATCAAATAGAGGAACGCCAAATTCGGTAGAGGCTGCTATAGCAATTGATTTTGAGTCAGCGTAATTGTTTTCAACAAGGTAGGTAACTAAGTTAACCTTATTCTTTTGTGCATTGGATATGGCATCCAATGCCGATGGTTCATCTAAAAAACCATCTTGAATCAGTTTTCTTGCAAGACCACTTAAAATAACGTTAGGTTGTGAAGATGCCATTTATTGTTTTATCAGTTTTCAAATTAACTCTGAGTATAGTGTAGTTAATTCTAATTTTCTAACTATTTGGCTTTAAAAACAGTAAGATAAACATCGAGATCTTTAAATTATGATTAAGAACCTAATTAATTAAGTCCCACTAAAAATAAAATCACTTAAATATTCTGAGTTTCAATGGTAAGTGAATGATAGCTAAGTGAAATGAAATTATATCTTAATATGTACAACCCAGCGTAGCTGGATTGTACTGCTTAAAATTATATATTATTCTTAATAAGATAAGCTAATCCAGCAGCTTGTGTGACAGAAGTAGTTGTTGCCCAAGTGATACTTGTAGTACCGGCTGTTGGAGTATAAGTGATTGTTGCTCCATCTACGCCAGTACCAATGCCTGTCGATAAAGTTAAAACTATGACGCCAGCAGCGTTTACTACTCCTGAGGCAACTTCTTTAGTAGGGGTAAATGCTGGAATACCTGAAGTCGCAGTCAAAGCTGTAGAGCAAGACGTTGCAACACCACCAGCTTCTTGTATACAAAGTCCAACAGCAGTTTTTAGACTGTTAGCTGATGAAGTTGCAGCACTTAACTTCGCTTTGATTGTATAATCCTGATAAGCTGGTAACGCAATTGCCGCCAAAATACCAATAATCGCAACAACGATCATTAGTTCAATTAATGTAAAACCTGATTGTACTTTTTTCATCGGTAAATCCTCTTTAAAGTTGATGTAAAATAAATAAGTTAGATAATTTTAGTAAAACGTTCCGTTAAACTAATTTCCTGATTTCCTAATAGCCTAATAAAATTAGTTAGCCTTATATTCAAAGCCTCCAATCAAACTTAGACCATATATTGAAATAATCAAGAAATTAATCTTACGGTCTCTAGAAATATCTTATCGGTTGTTATTTGCCTACTTGCTGCAATCACAATGAAAGTCTAGATAGTTTTTAGTAAAGCAAAGCCGGTGCCAATTCTATTGTTTATAGTCTTATTACAAAAAATCGGTTTATACTTATGAAGTACGGCAAAGTCTAACCTATGTTATAAACTGCCCGCAATTCAATTAGTTAGCATCTTTTCAATTAAGAGACAGTAGACTTCATTGTTTGTTTAGAATATGATGATGGTCACAATATAGTTATTTTACGGCTTAATAAATTAGTGTAGAAAAACAATATGTGACAATTTGCGTCATAAAAATTAGCGTTGCTCGTCACCCCATGAAATTTGGCTAAAGTTTTTGAGAATGCGGCTTATTCTTAGTACCATACTTCATTGTTTAAATTTATAGCCTGTAATAGCTAAATAGTTAAAAACTACTTGCAGGACTTAATTAATTGAAAAATAATGGATTATGCTTAATTTCTGTAAGATCTATTTCGGTAATATTTAGAGATGCCTCAAATAAACTTCAACATCAAAATATCACCATCAGAATTAGAAAAATATTATGCTGGGACTGCTAAGGTTATTTCAGTTGTTGCAAATAATGGGCAGAGACTTCAGTTCCCCGCTAATTTAATGCTTCCTTATGTAAGTCACTATGGAATTAGCGGTGAATTTGTTTTGGACTATTCTTCTAGTGGAAAAGCGAGAAATTTGACTAAGGTTGGTGAAACGCCAAATATGTCTCAATTTAACAAACAGGTCTAACCACTAGTGATTAGATATACACTTCTTATTTCTTATTGGAATAAAAAGATTCAATATTTCAGTAATTAATAGTGTCAAGTCTAAATATTTCCCCTACAATTACAGTCAGTTAACGAATTTCTAAGTCGATTTTCTAATTTCAGTAGATAAAAACCTTTATCTTAAAGATACCAAGCAGGGAACTTCCATGCCACATAACAAAAACAATCAAGATAGTGTTTTATTTAAAAGTGTTCTTCAATTAATTGATTCTAAATTTAATAAAAATGAAAGTGCTTTAGTTTCATATTTTGCACGATATTTTTGTATGAATATTAGCGACGGAGACATTGAACGAAAATCTGCTAATGATCTCTATTCGCTTATAGTGAGCTTGTGGCGATTTATATCAAAAAATAGTGAGCTGGATAAAACGGCGATTAAAGTCTCATCACCCGAGCTAGAAAACGACGGTTGGCAGTCTAGCCATAGTATTATTGAACTTGTGCACCCCAATATGCCTTTTATGGTGGATTCTGTGCGCATGGAATTAAACCGAATGGGCGTTGGTGTTCATTTGCATATTCATTTACCTATGACCGTAGGGATCGATAAATCGAATAAACTTAACAAAATTGAACATCCGCATTCAAGTGAAACAAAGCCGCAAATGACACCGATGCTGATCGAGATTGATCGCCAATTGGATGAGTCTTCATTAAACGAAATTAAAGAAAATTTAGGCGTTGTTCTATCTGAAATTAAAGTGGTGGTTAATGATTGGAAAGTGGTAAGGGCTAAACTTTATGACGCGATAGATCATATGAGTAACTTACCTAAGAAGTTACAAAGTGATAAAAATACAGAAAGTCGAGATTTCTTGAAATGGATCAGCGGCAATCATTTTACGTTATTGGGTTATACCTATTTCGATTTGCAAACCGGGAAAAAAGGGATAGAGCTTAAGCCGCAGCTTGATACGAGTCTGGGACTCTATACCAAGAATGATTGGGAACCAAAAGCGGTGGCACTAGATGATTTGCCCAAAGGGGCTAGGGATTTGATTTTAAAAACAGATAATTTAATGGTCTTAACTAAATTAAGTTCAGTATCTCGCGTTCATCGTCCAGCGCATATTGATTATGTGGGGGTTAAACGAATTGATGATAAAGGTAATATTATTGGAGAGGATCGATTTATAGGGCTTTATACCTCGGCAGCTTATAACCTTAACCCAATGCATATTCCTGTATTACGCCAAAAAATTACGACGGTTCATGACGAGTCAGGATTGTCTGATTTTGAACATGATGGAAAAGCGTTAAAAAATATTCTGGAAACTTATCCAAGAGACGAGCTTTTTCAAACGGGTTATGCCAATTTATTGGAAACATCTATTGGTATTTTACAAATGCAAGAAAGGCCTATTATACGTTTATTCGTAAGACAAGACCCCTATGGACGTTTTTTTTCCTGTTTAGTTTATGTTCCTCGCGAGCAATACAATACGGTTAACCGACTTAAAATTACCGAAGTAATATCCGAGGCATTTAACTCAAGCGGCAATATTCAATTTACTACAACATTCTCTGAGTCAATTTTATCTCGAATACAGTTTCTAGTGCCTGTGCATAATGCAGAGAAAGTGAAGTTTGATATTAATTCAATCGAGAATAACCTACAGCAGTGTACAAAAACTTGGGAAGATAATTTAAAAGAATCACTTAACTCTACCCATGGCGAAGCAGAAGGACATCGACTGAGTAAACGTTACGGCAGTGCGTTTCAAGCCGGCTATCAAGATGATTCAGCTATTCCAACTGCGATGTTAGATATTAAACACATGGAATTATTATCTGACTCGAATGCGATGAGCATGTTGCTTTACCGATCGCAAGAGGATGATGAGTCACATATAAAGTTTAAGTTGTTTTTTCGGAACCAACCTAAACCTTTATCAGAAATCATGCCGATGCTCGAAAATATGGGTTTAAAGGTCATCAGCGATACATCTTTTAAAGTGAAACCTCTGGGTGGCGTTATTCGTTGGATCAGTGATTTTGAGATGACGCATATTGGCTCTGAAATGCTCAATTTGGAAGTGTTAAAAGATAAATTTCAAAATGCCTTTAGAGAAATTTGGTTAGGTGATGCAGAAAATGATGGTTTTAACCGCTTAATATTAAGTGCTTCATTAGATTGGAGAGAAACTGCATTATTAAGAGCCTACGCCAAATATAGATGGCAGATTGGTTCAAGTTTTTCTCAACAATCGGTTGAAGAAACGTTAGCCAGCTATCCTAAAATTTCACGTCTTATAGTTGATTACTTTTATCAGAAGTTTGATCCTAGTATTGAGCGAGATAAAAATAAAGAGTCAGCCACTTTTGAAAATATTAAAAAGCAATTAAAAAATGTTGCGAATCTTGATCAAGATCGAATTTTAAACCAATACCTTGAACTGATAAATAATACTATCCGCACTAATTTTTTCCAAAAAGATAAGAATGGTAAAACTAAGAATTACATCTCAATAAAGCTAACACCGTCTAAAATCGCTGATATTCCTTTACCTGCGCCAATGTTTGAAATATTCGTTTACTCACCTCTTTTAGAAGGCGTTCATTTACGTGGCGGTAAAGTGGCAAGAGGCGGATTGCGTTGGTCTGATCGTCGTGAAGATTTCAGAACGGAAATTTTAGGTTTAGTGAAAGCTCAGCAAGTTAAAAACTCTGTCATAGTACCTGTTGGAGCAAAGGGCGGTTTTGTTTGTAAGCGAAATTTACAAGGGTTAAGCCGTGATGAATTGATGACTGAAGGGATCCGATGTTATAAGATTTTTATTAGCGCGTTATTGGACGTGACAGATAATCTTGTTAATGGCGATTTAGTGCCACCAACAAATGTTGTTAGACTCGATGAAGATGACCCTTATTTAGTGGTTGCTGCCGATAAAGGAACGGCGACTTTTTCGGATATTGCTAATGGTATTTCTGACGAATATAATTTTTGGTTAGGCGATGCTTTTGCTTCCGGTGGCAGTGTTGGCTACGACCATAAGAAAATGGGTATAACAGCGAAAGGTGCATGGGAATCGGTAAAACGCCATTTTATGGAAATGGGTGTTGATAGCCAAAAAACTGATTTTACTGCCGTTGGTGTGGGAGATATGGCTGGCGATGTATTTGGTAACGGTATGCTTTGCTCTGAACATATTTGTCTTAAAGCTGCATTTAATCACATGCATATTTTTATTGACCCCACCCCAAATTCTAAGAAAAGTTTTGCAGAAAGGCAAC